>JBEDGE010000114.1:0-8030 GCA_041174805.1 Bacillota bacterium | reverse complement strand
TAGGTTAGGACATATTGATTCTGAAAAAAATATTGGTTTAAATGAATAAGCGCGGCATCCTCTCCGCCTTTCATGAAAGTATTTTCTTTGAAGGGATAATTGGTTATTTCCGCAAAATCATCCGTGATTCCTTCTATCGGTGATTGGGCAGCAATACTTGAAAGGATTGGTCGAACGTTGATCAACGACTCAATTTTCATTCTCGCATCCGTAAACCGACCCGGTAACTGCGTTAATAGCCATGGATAATGTTCAGGAGATAATAGAGGCTTATCATGGGATAACCATACCTTTTTAACACCCAATGCTTTCTGAAAAGATTGAAAAAGATTTTGTTCTTCACGACCTGGTTCTATCGCAGCATAGATTGCATCAATTTCATAGTGTTCCAATAAATGCTTGGCTGCAATTTTTTCACCTTTAGTAAAGACAAAGAAAGGGATATGAAGCCGAGAGAGGTTTTGTTTAAGGGTGATTAAACTTTCAAAGAGGAATTGTTGGCGATGAGGTCCCATTTTTAAGAATCCCCATTTTGTACTTTGCAATTCAATTGGATTTAAAAGGTAAACGCCTAAAATCGGTAATCCACTTTTTTTTGCTTGAGAAAGACCAGGATGATCGTGGATGCGTAAGTCATGTTGGAAGTAGACAAGATTAACTTTTTTCATCGTTTGCTGTCCAAATGCCGCTTGGCTTGTTTGATTAATAAATCCTTTTCAGTCTTTGGCATTTTTTCTAATACGTTCACCATCATGCTCATGCGTGGATTACGACTTAACTTTGAAGATTTTTCATCAATGTAATGCCAATAAAGACTATTGAATGGGCATGCTTTTTCTCCGGTTTTAAGTTTGACTTGGTAAGGACAGGATTCACAATAATTGGACATCTTATGAAGATATGCTCCACTTGAGATATAAGGCTTGGTTGCCATTTTGCCACCATCTGCATGTAAACCCATTCCTAAAACGTTAGCCGCCACAACCCATTCTGAAGAATCAATGTACATTTCGTTAAACCATCGAATTACTGCTTGAGGGGAAACTTCAGCAAGATTAGCGTAATTACTTAACACCATTAACCGTTGAATGTGGTGATTGTAACCATGATCAATGGTTTCTTGAATTGTTGACTTTAAACAATGCATGTCGGTTTTTGCATCATAATAAAAATTTGGTAAGGGCATTTGATGTTGAAAGTGATTGACCTTGAGATAGTCTGGCCCCATTACAAGATAAACACCACGAATATATTCTCTCCATCCTAAAATTTGCCGTATAAAACCTTCTGTTGCAGCAAGGGGAGCAATCCCTTTTTGATAGGTTTTTTCTGCTGCTTCAATCACTTCCATGGGACTTAATAAGCCGATATTCAATGAACTTGAAATTAAGGAATGTGACATCCAAGGATCATTCTGCATCATTGCATCTTGATGCGTACCAAACGTCGCTAATCGAGTCTTAAGAAAATGATGAAGCGCTTCAAGGGCTTGATTTCTGGTTACGGGATAGGCAAATGAATCTATCTTTCCGGGATGATTTGCAAATCGTTTTGAAATCATTTGCATGAGCGATTTGGTAAGGGAGTCAGGTTTAAACCAAATGGGTTGTTGAAACGATAAATCTTTTGTTGGACCTTGGCGATTTTCTGTATCGAACGAGTAACGATCACCAAGTGGCTTATCACCGTTCATAAGAATTGAAAAACGTTTTCTAAATTGTTGATAAATTGGATCTAATTTCCACGTTTTTTGAATGGGTAACAATTGCATCCATTCTTCAGGTGAAATTAAAAACAAAGGATCGACTAATCGTTGAACATTGGGATGCTTTTGGATCCAATCTTGCTCGTAAAAATTAGTGGGGGTAAAGCAAGTGATGACTTTAAATTTTAAAAGTGCTTCTTCAAAGGTTTGAGTTTCAATCAAACGGACTTGCCATCCATCTTTCTTTAGTTCCTCAATCCGATGAGAGACTGCAGAAAAGTGCAAGACTAAACGCTGGAGATGAAATTGATAACGTGTCCATTGATCTTGAGAATCAATGAAAATGATTTCATCCGTTTTTTTATCAAGGTTGGCCCGCTCCATGTAAAGTGGATGAAGTTGATGTGAAAATAAAAGAAGTGAGCGTTTCATCTCTATCAATGTAGCACAAGTAGTATGATGAAAGTATATGGATGCTATCGTCCTTTCTGAATTAAAAGAACTCCGCAAACAAATGGATGTTTTTTTTCAATCCTCTAGCCATAATCGCCCTTGGATTACCTTAAGTTTTGGCATGTCTTTAGATGGAAAAATAGCCACTCGTACAGGCGATTCAAAATATATATCGGGTCCATTGACACGATCCTTTGTTCACGAACTTCGTCATCGGCATGATGGGATTCTCGTGGGTATTCGTACGGTTGAGGTTGACCATCCGTTATTAACGACAAGATTAAGCGAGGGTCAAGGTAAAGATGCTAATCGCATCATTTTAGATTCGCATTTAAAAATTGAATTAGATGAACCACTAGTCCAACCGAAAACCAATTCAAAAACTTTTATCGCCACAAAAGCAAATCATGGCTCAAGAAAAATAGAAGCGTTGAAAAAATTAGGCGTGACCATTCTTTTCGATCCAACCACCTCTGAAAGCATTGATTTACCTTGGTTGATGGCAACTTTGAAAACGCATCAAATTCATTCTTTACTTGTCGAAGGTGGTGGCACCATACATGAAAGTTTCATTAAAATGGATTTTTTTGATTGCATTTATGCACAAATTTCTCCGATTCTCATTGGCGGAAAAGATGCCAAAACACCTGTAGAAGGTCTAGGGTTTGCTACCTTAAAAGAATCAAGTCATGTTGCGTTTCGCAACCATTTCAGTTTAGGCAGCGATATAATCGTAGTAGCACAGAAAGGGCGTTAGGTAATTTTAAATCCATGCTTAAATTTTTGTCCGTTATCGAAGCGGTTCAACGCTTACAGTCCGGTGAAAAAATTTTACTTGTCGATGATGAAAAATTAGATTCCCCCGCCCATTATGCACAATTAGCAGAAGCAGCACTTAAACATAAAAAAGTTCATTTACTTCATGACGTTCCTGGGATGGTGATGCTGACATTAGGTTTTGATAAATATGCAACCATCACCAATTCTTTAAAAGACGCTAACAATGACTTTATTATTCCAATGACAACCCTTGGCGCTTTGAATTTAGGGTATGCCCTAAATGCCAATTTTTTTGAATCGATGATGAAAACACTCGTTTCCTCAACATCAAGTCATGAAAATTTCAGATTTGATGTCGGTTATCAAACCTATCCAGTTAAACTTGGCGGTACCTTAAAAAAAGCTTCTCCATTTGAAGCGATTGTGGATCTTGCCTATTTAGCTAAGTTAGAACCGGTTGGTATTTTAGTTCCGAGTTGTGATGGTGTCGGTCGCTTATTGACCGGCAACCAACTCCATCAAGAAAAAAATGAAATTCTTTCTTTATCCATTGCCGATTTAATTGCGTTCCGTCGACAACAAGAATCCTATATCGAAAGAATTGCAACCGCAGAAATGCCTACCAAACATGGCGTTTTTAAGATGGTTGGTTTTGTAAATAAATTAAATGGCGAACATCATGTCGCCTTGGTTAAAGGTGATGTGACAACGGATGAACCTGTTCTCGTTCGCGTCCATTCCGAATGTTTAACCGGGGATGCTTTTGGTTCCCAACGTTGTGACTGTGGTCAACAATTACAAGCCGCATTAAAAAGAATTGAAAAACAAGGTCGTGGCATTTTACTCTACATGCGTCAAGAAGGTCGTGGCATCGGATTAATTAATAAAATTCGCGCTTATGCATTGCAAGATATGGGATTGGATACCGTCGAAGCGAATTTAGCTTTAGGCTTTCCAGAAGACCTTCGAGAATATGGAATTGGTGCTCAAATTCTCAAACACCTCGGGGTTTCAAAAATTAAATTAATGACAAACAATCCTACAAAAATTCGATCTTTATCGGGATTCGGCATTGAAATTGTCGATCGTTTAAAAATCCAATTGAACCATCATGAACGAACTGAATTCTACCTCAAGACCAAACAAGACAAAATGGGACATATGATCAAGATTCGTCCAAAGTCAAGAACCCCCAAGGCTTGAAAACGCTTTTACAAAATTAATCCTTGAAAAGTGGTACTCAAGTACCCTTTTTTTGTTTATACTTTGGATGTATGAATTTAAACATCTTTACCGCTTTAAAACCCCTGCATATTGATGGAAGAAAAGAAGCCAGTAGCCATGCCTCAATTTTAGAATTACCTGAACAAGCCAAACCATTCATTTACATTCCCCTTGTTGGTCCTAATGGTGTGGATATTGATCTTAAAGTAGCATTAGGCGATAAAGTTTCAGTTGGTCAAATGGTGGGCATTCGTAAAGATATGTATGTCCCATTCTTTAGTAGTGTGTCAGGAAAAATCATTGATAAAGTTGACCAATATCACCCAATCGTTGGTCGAGCAGTTCCACATTTTGTTATCGAAAATGATCATCAATACAAAGAACAATTTCCTTTGAAACCTTTATCCAAACAACCTAATCGTGAACAAATCATTCAGCAAATCAAAGAAGGTGGCTTAACCGGATTGGGCGGATCAGGCTTTCCAACATATTTTAAATATCAATCCGCAAAAGATGTTGAATATGTGTTGATCAATGGCGTTGAATGTGAACCTTACTTATCAACGGATTATCAAGCCGCTCAACTTTATGCAGAAGAAGTGATGAAAGGTTCTGAATACTTTCGCATCGCAGCAAATGCTCAAAAAGTCATCATCGCCTTTAAGCAAACCAAGGTTGCCATCAAAGAAGCATTAGAACCATTCTTTAAAGATTATCCAAACATTGAAATTCGATCCGTACCAGATGTTTATCCAATGGGTTGGGAACGAACACTCGTTCGCACCGTGTTACATCGTGAATATGATAAATTTCCTTTAGAAGCCAAAGTCATTGTTTCGAATCTAACCTCTGCGATTGCTTTACATCAACTTGTGGTTTATGGCAAGCCTGTTACCGAAAGAATTTTAACCTTATCCGGAGCAGGTCTTCATCAAGAAGTGAACGTTAAAGTTCCCGTTGGAATGTTAATGAGTGATGTTGTCAAAGCCATCGGTGGTTATGCGATGGATGCCGTCACCGCATTTATTGGTGGACCGATGTCTGCGAAAGCAGTAAAAGATGATCGGTTTTCAATTCAACCCCATTTTGGAGGGTTTACAGTTTTAGCACCGATATCTTCTCAAGAAGAAACATGTTTACGTTGCGGTGCATGTACGAGTAACTGTCCTGCTAATTTACAACCGATTGAAATTAAACTCGCACTCGACAGCCAAAACACTGCAAGACTTCTCAAACTTGATGCGATGAAATGTGTAGAGTGTGGCATATGCACCTATGTTTGTCCTTCTAAAATTGAAGTGACGGAAGCGGTGCGGTTAGGTAAAACCAAGACTCGCATTGAATTAGCGAAGCAAGTGGTGAAAGCATCATGACCACCTTTGTAACGACACCTGGTCCATTTTTAAGAAATCCCGTTGCCCAAACGAAAAGAGCGATGCGAGATTATACCCTTGGATTAATTGGATTATTTCTTTTTTCAATGGGTTTCCACGGATTCACGCATGGTTTAGATTATGCAGTCAAAGGTATCGGGATGATGATTACGTCTTTGGTGGTCACACTTCTTGCTGATCTTTTTGTGGCAGGTCTTCGATATCAAACCAAGGATGGAAGATTAATCCCGTATTTTTTGGGTTTTGTAAAAAAGCATTATTCCTATGTTACGGCAGTGATTATGACGTTAACACTACCGATTGGTACACCTTATTACGTCGTCATCATTGGTAGTTTATTCGCAACTTTAATTGTTAAATATACCTTTGGCGGATTTGGGATGAATCTATTTAATCCCGCAGCATTTGGAAGAATTTTTGTCGGTCTTGCCTTTGGTGGACAATTAACCGGATATCTTGATCGCATACAAGATGTCCCAAGCTTAACGCAAACTGGTCAAACCATTACCACTGCTTTTGCGACGTTGAATCCAGGATGGATCGCGAGTAACCTTGATGGCCTACCGGTCAATTCACTTTGGCAATTAATCTTAGGGAACTACTCAGGTGCATTGGGAGAAACTTCTGTTTTATTGATTGTGATACTGGGATCCATTTTGACCATCTTAAAGGCCCATAACTGGCGACCCACCGTTTTCTTTTTGTTCACCGTTTGGTTTGGTGCTTTTGGCTTAGCACTCGCTCACAACATCAATCCATTATGGTACGCCTTTACCTTCGTTAGTTTAGGTTCGGTGTTTTTTGGTGGGATGTTTATGTTGACGGATCCAGTGACCTCTCCAACTTCGAATTATGGTAAGGCGATGATTGGTATCATTGCCGGTATCGTTGTCTTGTTAATCCGCACTCAAACGGCATTACCAGAAGGTGTGGTTTACGGTATTGCCGTTGCAAATTTGGCTTCACCTGTCATTGATAAATATACGGTTGGATTAACCTCACAATTTCTTAAACAACGATATGCATTACTAAGTGGTTTAATGGTCTTTGCCGTCGGTGTGACGGTGTTACCGACGTTAGTTGCTGCAGAGTCAAATTCCTCACCTTCATCAAGCGAAGTCGTGGTCATCCCATATGCGACGTATCGAGGTACCTTTAGTGGCTATTTTCATGAATATGATGAAACACCCACTGAATTAATCGTCGATGTAGGTGTTGATCGCCAATTTCAAATCGTGAAGATTGATATTATCCAAGGCATGACGAGTAGCGAATATGCTTCAATTTGGCAAACTTCACGTCAATCTATTCTTAATCAATACCTATCGATGAATGTTGAAGCTCTCCTTTTCATTAATCCCTTAAGTGTGCCTGAAAATTTAACCATTGCGGGCGCGTCAACCACAACGTCACGTTTATTAAAGGCTTTGCAACAAGCTTTTGAAAATATCGTGATCTTAGAAGGCAGTGCATCGAGTTATGCTTGCGATGAATGTGATGAACCTGATGTTTTAAATGCAACGATTTATGTCGATGAAACCAATGATGTGATCCAAGGGATTGATTTGAGTGGTACCTTAGCGACCAGCAATCCATATCTAGGTATCATTGAAGATCAACTCGATGATGTTCTCGATTACTATATCGGTATGACGGTCCAAGAAGTTTTAGCAATCGCTGAAAGCGGACCCATTTATCCAAATTTTAATCCTACTGGCAGTGGTGCAACGATCAGTTTTACTCGCATCTTTGATGCAATCTTGAATGCACTAGGAGACTACAATGGCTAAACCTTTACCTTCTGTGTTGACCGTTGGATTGACAGCACTCACAGCATTTTCAATTTTATTTGGCGCACAAGTGATTACGCAACCGATCATTGAGAACCGGTTAAATCAAACCTATTTAGATTTATTGGATTTGAACTCTTTTACGGGTTATACCTTGGGCGAAGTGGAAGTAGCGTCGGGTGAACTGCTTGACAAAGGCATTCAATCCTATCGAACCTTTTCAATAGGAGATGAGATTGTCGCGATGACTTATGAGGTGGTCACCAATGGTTATGCTGCAGGTCTTACGTATCATATTGGCATACGAGAAGGTATCATTCGAAAATTAGTCATCATTGAACATGGTGAAACCCTTGGTTTTGGTGCTGATGCATTAGTTGATTTTCCAGAAGCGATTGAGCAATTACCTTTAGCAGACACCAATGCTTGGACTGCTGCTTTGTTAACGGTTTCAACAGGTGCAACCTTTACACGGCGTGGTGTGATCAATAGCTTAACTGCGATTCGCGATGATTACGCTTTGAGGATCGGTGCTTAAGATGAAAGCATTTAAACAAGCATTCCAACAGCAACATTTAGTCTTATCATTGGGGCTAGGATTGTTTATTTTACTCGCAGGCGGTATTTCACTAACGAGTGCATTCATGATGTCAATTGCCTTATTCCTGAATTTGTTTTTATCAA
>JBEDGE010000113.1:0-7800 GCA_041174805.1 Bacillota bacterium | reverse complement strand
CCACTTAGAGCCAACGCATAATCAAATAAATAGTAGGCGATATAACCATCTAAAATTGCACTTAAAATACCAAAGACAATGGATGTTGCAAGCCAAGTCTTACACCAAGTAAACGATAGGCCGATTAACACAAGTCCAACCATCGCTAAATTAATCGATCCACCATTCGCTTGTTGATAAAACTTAAAGACCACATCTAAAACAATCGTGATACCTACTAACATTCCCATTAAGACAATTTGACGAATACTAAGCCTTAGATTTTTCATTTGATTTCCTCCTTCAATAAAAAAATCCTTGGCTAGCAAGGATAACAAAACATTGTTACTTTCCTACGCTAGCATTACCTAGATCAGGTCCGGTCGGTGTGAAACGCACACCCTCTCAGCCAAGCTATCTTAGCTCCCGTTAAAGTTAATATATCAAAATTAGCATTTAAATGTTAGACCAATGAATCGGACTCAGTCCTTTTTCTTGTAACCAAAGATTTGTTTTTGAAAAGTGTTTACTACCAAACCAGCCACCACGATTCGCAGACAGTGGCGAAGGATGATGGGCAAGCATAAAACCATGATGAGGATTCTTAATCCAGGGTTGATACGTTTTTGCTTGTCTACCCCAAAGCAAATAAAGAATGGGTTGATCTAAACTCTCTAAAAATTGAAAAACGTGTTCAAAGAAAACATCATATCCAATCTTTTGATGTGATAAAGGCTTACTATCTTCAACCGTTAATAAACTGTTGAGTAAAAGCACCCCTTGTTTTGCAAGGTAAGTTAAGTCGCCAGATTGAAAATTCATCTTTACGCCTAAGTCTTCAGATATCTCTTTATAAATGTTAATGAGACTCGGAGGTAATTTGACACCTGGATTGACAGAAAACGCTAAACCATTCGCCTGTCCTGGTTGGTGATAAGGATCTTGACCAATCATCACGACCTTTAATTGATTAATTGGACACAATTCAAAGGCACGATACATCAAATGACGAGGAGGATAAACAACCTTTTCTTGGTAGGCTTGATCCAAAAATTGCTTCAATGATTGAGCATAAGGTAAGGTCTTTTCTTGATTAAAGAAGGTTTGCCAATTACGATTCATCTTACATCTATCTTACTAAAATCAAAGAAGAGATGGGATTTTTGTATAATATCGTTAATGAAAACGTGTTTCTTTTTATTTAGTCATCCAGCACCTTATAAAGTCAACCTCTTTAACGGATTGGCAAATCATCTTCGTTTAACCGTATTTTTTGAACGAGAATTATCTGGATATGCTAAGGAACAATATGTGGCAAAAGAACACTGGAAATTTCAATATCGCATGCTAAAAGGGCTTAAAATTGGCAAAGAAAATCATCTTTCATTTGAAGTTAAGAAACATTTAAGTGAACATCGTTACGACTATATTGTGATGAATGGTTATTCTTCATGGACAGAAATGATCACCATTCTTTTTTTACAAAAATATAAAATTCCTTATTACCTCTACGTCAATGGAGGCGTCATTCGCAAGGATTCTTTTTGGAAACTCGCCTTGAAGAAAAAACTGATTTCCGGGGCAAAAGGTTATTTTTCTCCAACACCAATCGTTGATGATTACTTAATCCATTATGGTGCAAAAAAAGAACAGATCATGCACTACCCATACAGCACAATTTTTCAAGATGAAATCCTCAAAAAGACCTTAAGCACTGCGGATAAAAAAGAATTAAGAAAAACCATTGGTTTGCCACAAGAAGGTCATGTATTGATCTCAATTGGTCAATTTATTCCAAGGAAAAATTTCACAACGCTCATTCGTGCGTGGAAAAAAATTCCGAAACATTATCATCTCATCATCGTCGGCAACGGACCTTTGAAAAATACCTACCTACGACTGATTCGTCTACACAAACTTTCAAACATTACCATCAAGCCATTTCAACCTAAGAACTTATTGCTCTCGATGCTACGCGCAAGTGACGGATTTATTCTTTTAAGTAAAGAAGATATTTATGGCCATGTCGTGAATGAAGCCTTATCACAAGGCATCCCTGTTTTAAGTTCTGAGCAAGTGATCTCAAGTAAAGTATTAATTCAACAAGGGATGAATGGTTACCGTATCTCTTTGAACTCAATGCCGTCGTTTCCTAAAAAAGTTCATCAATTACTTTTGCTTCAAAATCCTGAAGCGAGTTTAAAAATTGCTAAAGAAAACACAATTGAAAAGATGGTTAAAGCGCATCTAAACTTCTTTGGATTACCATCATGAATAAGTACGTACTATTAAGTTCAGTCCTTCCACCTTTCATCTTTCAACAAAGGATCGATGCTGGTGAAATCATCAATCCTAGCCATCAACTATATTTTTCTAGATTGATTTTGTCGCTTTCAAAACTGACGACCATTCAAATTATTTGCCTCCCTCCTATTCGCAAAATGAAAAAAATACTTTGGAATCAAGAATTAATTCATCGAAATAATCAACAACTTTATCTTCAATTCGCGCATCCTAATCAACGGTTCTTAAAAGCTTTATGGTTAACTTGGTCAACACATCGGTATCTCCAATCATTGTTAAAATCAAATCACGATTCAATCTATCTCTTGATCGATGGTAATAGTGCATTAGCTGGTCACCTTGCAAAACGATATCGCCGTCATCCTCGTGTGCGCACGATTGGCATTTTTACAGATAGTCCAGAACAATTAACGGGGATTCGTCAAAGCAAAGCCAAACAATGGATTACGATGCATCAACACCACCATGCTTACATCGGCATTACGGAATCACTTCTTTCATTATTTAATCCAAAACAAAAACCTCAATTAGTTCTATCCGGCATTGTTGAAGCAGAAAATGGTGCAAAAAAACATCCTCGCCCATATATCTTTTTTTCAGGCGCTCTTTACAGTCGATATGGAATTGATGCTTTAATTAAGGGGTTTTTACAACTCAAAGATCAAAAACTTGATTTACTCGTGTCTGGTTTTGGTCCTGAAGCGAGTATGATTGAACACATTAGCCAACAACATCGGCATATCAAATTTCTTGGATTATTAACACCACTTCAAGTAAGAAAGTATCAAGCTGGAGCTTATGTTAATATCAACCCACGGCCATTAGATAAAGCTTTAGATGATGTTGCAATCCCATCTAAAGTTCTTGATTATATTGCTTCAGGTGCACCCACCCTTACAACAAGACATCCTTTTTTCGAAACCAACTTTGCTCAAGAACTACAATGGATTGAAGATGCTTCAGAAGATGGTATTCGTGTGAGCTTACAACAATTTTTAAAATTAGATTATAGTCTTGTACAATCCAAGGCAATCAAAGCAAAAAACATTGCCATTGAACGATTTGGCATCGATATAACTGGTCAACGCGTCTGGCGTTGGATTAATGCATTGAAGTGATTGACGAGTGTTTCACAAGCCTTATCAACAGAATAAGTCTTTGCATAATGTTGTTGGTGTTGTAAGCGAATGGATTCTTTTTTTTCATGATCCATCGCTTTAATTTTTTTAATCAAGGTGGTTAAATTTGCAAATTTTGCTTGGAGAATAAAGGTGTTTTTGAATTGCTTGAGTATGGACAATCCATCGCCTTGCAAAAAACCTATGATAGGCTGACCAAAGGGTAAATATTGAATCAATTTATGGGGAATGGTTTTTCCCACAATACCAGGGGTTTGTAAACCCACATAAAACGCATCGGCATCAATCAAAAATTTACCGAGATTTTCAGGGGTTTGATGGGCATAGAAATGAATACGACTTTGTAATTGAAGTGTGGTGACCAAGTTTTTCAACACTGGCAATTGTCGACCTTCACCGATGATGTGCAAATGATCTTGAGCCCCGGTTCGTTTCCATGCTTGGACTAAAGGTAGTAATTGTTGAATGGTGCCAACATTACCAGCATAAACAAGATGAAAACCTTCACCATAATCAATTTTTTCTTTGCCAATCGTTTCAATCAATGCCGATTGAATAAGTGCTTCTTTAGCAACTTTGTCTTCATCCACCATATGGATAAAATGTTTGACGTAACTAGGTGAGCCAACGACAATCCGATGAACTTGTCGATAAAGGGCAAGACTCCATCTTTTTAATAATCCATAGACGATGCCTTTTGGATTGAGGATGGAAGATACTAATAAGGATTCAGGCCAAACATCAACGGCGTATAGTAAATGCGGAATGTGATGCTTTCTTGCATAGCGTATCGCCGGGGCGATGGACATCAAGGGTGATAAGGAAACAGACAACACTACATCAAATCGACCTGGTAAACGATCGATATCCTTCATTGCAGCTTGATAAAATGTGACATAATTCATCAAAATACTTAATTTTGAGCGTTTTCTTGCAAACGTTCGTACCCGATGGATATTGACACCACTGACGATTTCATCGGTGATTTTTTGATAATCTTTAGGCACTTCACCAAAACCATACTGGGGTTTACTCGTTAATACCTGGACACGATGCCCTAATTTGACCAAACCTTCGCAAATATTGGTGATGGCAAAGCTTTCTGGATAGTAATATTGGGTAACAACTAAAATTCTCATCTTAACGCCATTATAAACGATTCGGTATAATAGAGATAATGACGACAAAACGTTCGCTACCCAAAACTTTACGGTTCTTCTTTGCACCTCTTCGTTGGTGGATGATTCGTTTTTTACCTCTCACCTATTTAAAATGGCAATATCGCTTCATTACAGGCAAACCTCTCAACCTTCAATCGCCAACCACTTATACAGAAAAATTACAAATTTTACGTCATTTTGTCTTCCCTAGGGATCCATTGGTGATTCGTGGAAGTGATCGAGTTGCAGTCAGAGAGATGCTCAAAGAAAAAGGATTAAAAACTTATTTAATTCCAACCTATGGGGTTTATGACCGGTTTGAAGATATTCCTTGGAAACGATTGCCCAAGCAATTTGTCCTTAAGTGCAGTCATGCTTCAGGTTTTAATCGGATTATCTTGGATAAAAAGAATGCGAATTATGAACAAATCAAAGGACAGTTCAAACGTTGGCTAAGAACCGATTATGGTTTGAAAACATTAGAAAGACATTACTCACCGATTCCAAGAAAAATCATCATCGAAAAATATTTAGGCCTTGAAACCAGTTTACCGATTGAATATAAAATTCATGTTTTTCATGGACAAGCAAAGTACCTTTACGTAGTAACCGGAAGAGGTGCAGACATTCGCTACACCCACTTACTCTCCAATTGGACACCGTTTCCAGGTGCACAATTTAATGGATGGCGAAGTGCGGAATACCCAATCGTCGAACCACCTCAATTTCAAGCGATGTTGCAATTAGCAGAAAAATTAGCCGCACCTTACCCTTTTGTTCGTGTTGACCTTTATAATATCGACGGGAAAATATATTTTTCTGAGTTGACCTTTACGCCTGCAAAAGGTACATTGAAATTAGCAGACGATCGTGTGGACACACTCATGGGGGGATGGTTAACCTTAGATGAAGAAATCATTCAATAGCGTATTACCGCTTATCGCATCAAGTGTTTTATTAACTGCCTGTGGCGCCGATGTCGCTGCCGTTTATGAACGAAGCCTCTACCATACGAATGTTTTTGAAACTAATTTTTATGACGACGAAGTTTTGCTCAATACATTTTCTCCAAGTCAAATTGAGGATGTTGAATCATCTTTTGACTTTGATGCTAGTCAAGTAAGTCAAACCATTCCTACAACAATTGACGATCCCAATGGTGATCAATTTGCTCTGAACCAAAAATTAAGTCTTGCCTTGCCCTCGCTTAATTATGGTATTGAATCGAAATTATTTGATGGCATTCTTTACTGTACTGATGCCCAACGTTTATCAAAATCTAGACTGCAACTTCGCCCGTCAGGAATGGGTTATGTATTCCCCGCACCCTTACAAAGTTCAAATGATCAAACCATCGGTTTGTTTATGAAAGCCGGCGCTGATACCGATGCTGGTGCCGAACACATTCGTGATTTAAATGTTCAATTTACTTTATTTAAATCTGGAGAAACTGGCATTATCGCAATTGAAATAAACATTGAAATAAAAGATTTAGTTGCAACCTTTTATCCAGGCTATTACCAAATTACCTTACCAGCGAATACCCTCGAAGGCACGATTGGTTTTGGGTTTAGCTATGCAATTGTTAGTCCAATACCTTCCAACGATCTTCAAACATTGACCGGGATTTTCCTTTACGAAGTACTCTTACCTTCTTCAACTTTTTAATTGGAACCTCTAAAGAATCTATCTTTGCCGTTGGTTTTTTAACATTTGTTTTTCTATCAATTTTTAAGAAGCCAACGAATGGGTCCATCATCAAGGTCCCCATCAAGAAAAACATCACAATCCAGAGTGGTTCATCAAACATCAGTCTTGGGGTGCCGCGTTCAAGTTCTCTGACAAAAGGATAAAGTTGCGTGCTAAAGGTTTGATATAGCATGAAGGTGGCAATCAACAAAATCAGCGTCACTTTGATGCCATGTTCAATTTGTTTTTCTTTAGCAAATTCTATCAGTTGATTGAAATAAAATATGCCGATGATGATAAGCCCGACCAATGCAAAAATACCACCTTGATGCAACGTATCAAAAATCATCGAAAAGGTAGTGGTTTGATATTGGCCATTGACGATGATGGGTGCAAAGCCACCAAAGGGATTGTCGAACATACTTCTTAAAACAATTTGATAACCTTCAATCAAAGGAAAATCCAAAATTCTTTCAAGTGGTCCGAATTGTTTTACCAACGTTCCTAAACCCAACACATCAAAGGCTTCAATAAAGAATAACAACACCATCAATCCTACGAATGATAAAACGCCATAGAAAATCGGTTTAACCAATGTGGGTCTTTGTTTCCACCAGGTTGGCAGAGAAACCATGATCCACCAAGCCATTCCAATCAAAAGCGAAATCATAACCGGTGTGAAAGTGGGTAATAAAAGAATGCCAAGTAAAGCAACGAAAGATGGGAAAATCCACCAAAGATGGATTTTCCATTGCTTGAAAATATCTTTTGGTTTTAAAAGTAATCTTCCATGCGCGAGTAATGGCATACATAATAACGTCAAATAAAATTCCATGTACTCAATTTTAAATTCCACAAATTGTAGACCCAAAAGCCATTTGACTTCTTCAGTGACTGCATAAACTTCACCATCCACATAAATCACTTGGCCGGCAAACAACCATCGATAAAAGGGCAAGTAACGATAGAAGGTGTAGAGAAGATTGATACCAACGAATGCTGCTAAACCAATGAGGATCGGTTTTAAAATGGAGTCATAAGATAAGCGATAATATTTAACGGCAAAAAAACCTAACACGTAAACCCCAGAAAACCCCAGTGATACTAAACCATTTCTTAACCAGGATCCTGATTCCAAATATAGCGGAGAGATACCCATAAATAACGTAAAAATGGTCATACTTGTTATCATCAGGCCCAAATCGGTTCGTTGATTATCCGTTAACTGACGATAATTGAATATCAATAATAAGAGACCTGCTACAAGTCCGATTAATAAATAGACTGACGGAATTCCTAAAAATTGAAATCCAACTAGAACTAACATTTGTGTGATTAAAAGTGGCATTAGCTTTTGCCATTCAAATTGGATCAAGTCGGTTTTACCAGTACGCGCCATGTTCCACCTTTTCTGCCCCTTGTGGTTTTTCGCTAGGGCGAATCCAAGCATCATTTAGATAACGATTCACGTGAGTGCGCTTTTCCCATCTTCTTCCCATCATACCAAACATCGTTTGCGTTGCTCCACC
>JBEDGE010000112.1:0-2662 GCA_041174805.1 Bacillota bacterium | reverse complement strand
AACGGTATAACCAATTAAACTATTGTCGTTAAATCTTCCACCTTGATTGAAGAATAATCCACTGTGCGTGGTGGTTGGATTGAAGATATCTCCTGATCTAAATAAAGTTGCATTGGTTGCTACTTCACCATCGATAAAAGTATTCGTTCCGGATTCTTCCAATAAATGAAGAAGTTTGAAGTTTTCGTTTTGAGACCAATCGACCGAATTACTATGAGCGATGTAAGGATAATTAGAAAAACCAACATTTAATGTGTCTGTGTAACCACCAAACGCTCCTGTACTATTCGAGTATCGACCCAATCGAGCATCAACGTGATAAATTTTCACACCTGGCACGGTAAATCCTCGGAGGTTATTACCTGGATACGCAGCGGCAGAATCCTTTTGGTTTAAACCTGTTGGCGTGTAAAACTCAAAAATTAAATAATTATCAAATGCCGATCCATTCCAATTATTTCCCAATAGGAAGAAATCACCAGACGATTCAAAAGGATTGAGTGTAATGGTGGTTGTCGTTTGGCTGGTTGTTAAAACATAAGGATTCGTCCAACCTAATAAATACTTAGAAAAAGCGTTGTGATCAAGAATGTTGTAGTCCATCATATCAAGACCACCAGCAGCACCCCAGTCATTCTCTGAGTAGGTGTAGTAGTCATCAAGACCAAACGCGTGACCTAGTTCATGAATATAAGTGTGAGCATCGAGACCATTCACTCCGTAACCTTCAAACATAAAATCAAAGCTAGACCACACAAGCGTCATTCCAACCGGACTACTTAAGTTTTGATTACCATAGTTGTTGTAATGCCAATATGTGTAAGCCCAGAAGACATCTTCACCGGCTGCAGAATAAACAGCATTCGTAGCATTAGGATTGTTGTAAACCAAATAAACGGAATCAATAAACCCATCAAAATCAGTGTCATATTCGGTTAAATCACTACCTGAATAACTCTTATACCACGCAATCGCCGCATCTAACATAGCCCAAGTTGGGTCAAAGGCATCAGCATATTCGCCTTCTGTCGTGGTTAAGGATGCAAATTGAGCGGTAGACCAAGAAGAATCAAACCAATCTGTGACAACACCGGTTAGTGTGAGCGTGCCATAACTCGATTTTTCATAATAGGACTTCACCGATTCCCAAGATGTTTCATTGGCGTTACCAAAAAAAGTTTTACGAATTTGTTCTTTTCGCGTGGCACAAAGGTTACCACAACGATAATCGGTAAAGGTAACGGGAATAACGAGTAACTTAACTTCACCAGTGGTAGGTAAACCAATATTACCTGAACTTTCCCGATAACCATTCATATCAATCGTAGGATTGGTTTGTTTTGCAAATCCTTGTTCAATGACTTGAGATGAGCTAGGTAAAGAATTATTACTTGAAGTATCTAAGGAAGAAACTGTTTCCGAAGTTGTGGATGTAGATGTGGTATCCACACTCGTCGGATCTTGGTTCGAAGAGAAAGGCACACTTGGTAAAACAATTTCACAAGATGCTAAAAGTAAAGTCATGAAGGCTAAATAAGTCGTCTTTAATGGTTTCATAGTACCTACTTTCATATTGAGTCCATATCATTATGATAGAAACTCCACTAAAATATAAGTATGAAGTTATTCAAACCTAATAAATTAACAATTTTCCTTATCATCTTATTGGTTTTAACATTCTTTTTTATCTTCATGAGTGCGAATTCTCATTTTGCAGAATGGTGGACGATCCATATTGCAAGAGCTTATCACCTACTGTTCGCATGGTTTTTTGCTGCCATTCCATTTTCATTCATTGAAATCATCTTTGTAAGTTGGTTTGGAATTCTTTTCTTTTTTGCTTTCAAATTCATTCGTTTTGCAATCAAAAAGCAATTAAGTCATTCCATAAACGCATTGCAAAACCTAACGATTTGGTTCTTAATCGTAACCAATCTTTACCTTGGTACAGCCGGTCTTGCATATGCTCGCTTACCAGTGCCAGTGCCCCAATTTAGTTCAACGCTTCCTTACACCGAGTATGAAGATGTTGTAGCAAACTATCGTGATGAATTTAATGCACTTAGCGAAGCGTTAACGTTTGATAGTGACGGGTCGGTTATCAATCCTTACTCGTTGAAAGAACTCAATCAACTCATCAAAGAAGCGTATCAGTTAGCGAATCTTGACTTGAACTATGTCACAGAATTTACCACCAGTGTCAAACCATTATTGACGTCTTTTCTATATCGGGAGTTTCATATCACAGGTGTTCATTTTGCACCTTCAACTGAAGCCACCATGAATGAACTTATTCCGGATGCATTGATTCCTTTTACCATGGCCCATGAACTTGCCCACGCTAAAGGGATCATGCGTGAAGAAGATGCCAATCTCGTCGCCTTATACGTTTGCTTATCTAGTCCCAATTCCTATGTCAGATACTCTGGATTATTTAATACGTTTTATGCGTTGATGAATTTACTTCGTTATATTGGTGAACCTAGTGCCTATGGGGCGATGTATCAAACCTTGTCTTTAAATATCCGCAAGGATTATCAATATCAAAATGCCTATTGGTCACAGTTTGATTTGTTAGATGATATCGCCACTTGGATTAACGATACCTATTTGAAGATTTTTGGTAATGAAGGTGTATCCAGTTATGTCGATGTTCCAGATG
>JBEDGE010000111.1:0-7895 GCA_041174805.1 Bacillota bacterium | reverse complement strand
GTAATAGACTCGTAGCTAAACCACCAGGTCCAGCACCGATGATTGCAATTTTTTGATTGGATTTAATTTTTTTGGATTTCATAAAAATACTGACATAATTATACATTTGAAATCTTTTTTTTGTTGTTGAAATATTTGCATTTTTTAGAAATTAGTGTATATTAAAGGTGCTTAAGAACAAGTCTTAGGCCCTCGCAAGAAAATTACGAGAGTGGAGTAATCCACTCTTTGTTTTTTTAAGGAGATATATGACACTGATTGAAAAAATTGAAACGTTGATTAAACCACCGATTGAAACGCTAGGTTTGAAGTTGTTTGAGGTTACCTTAACTCTCGAACAGGGTGAAAAGTTTCTCCGAGTGCTTATTCAAAAAGAGCAAGGCAGAATCGGATTACAAGAAATCATACAGGTAACGCAACTAATCAATCCCATTCTGGATCAAAACGATATAATCCCCGAGCATTATGTCCTAGACGTAGCAAGTGCAGGGGTTGAACATCCAATTCATCTTGATGAACTACCACACTACATCCAGCGGTCAATCTACATTCATCTCATGCATCCATTTGAAGGTGAAAACATGCTAGAAGGCAAATTAATACAGATCCTAGATGAACAGATTCAAATAGAAGTGATGATGAAGGCAAGAAAAAGACTACTGACGATAAAAAGAAAGGACATTGACTACGCAAGATTAGCCGTAGCAATGAAATAAATAACTACCCATGATTGACACAAAAGCTTTAATCCAAGCGATTGACTTAATTGAACAAGAAAAAGGTATTTCTAAAGACGCCATTATTATTGCCCTGAAAGAAGCTCTTGAAAAAGCTTACCGAAAACAACTCGGATCGATTGATGATGCGCTCGTAAGAGCCGATATTGACCTTAAAAAAGGTGTGATCAAGTTATACCAACTTAAAACTGTGGTCGAAAATGTTGAGGATGACTTTTTAGAAGTTTCTTTAGAAGAAATCAAAGCACTTGGACTTTCATATAATGTTGGCGACACTTATCAAATTGAAGCTTCACCTGAAGATTTCCAAAAATCAGCGGCAATGACGGTGAAAGCAATTTTAAGACAAAAAATCGCAGAAGCAGAAAAATCTGCATTATTCGAAGTTTACAAAGACAAGATTGGTGAAATGATTGTCGGTCAAGTCGAGAAAATTGATGAACGTTCAGCAATTGTCAACATTGGTAGAACCTCAGTGTATTTACCAAGTTCAAAACGTATTCCTGGTGAAACTTTCAAAGTCGGTGATCGCATTAAACTTTATGTTGTTGATGTTGAATCAACAACCAAAGGTGCTCAAATTGCTGTATCAAGAATTCACGAAGGATTCTTGAGACGTTTGTTTGAAGAAGAATTACCAGAAATATATGAAGGCACTGTCATTATTAAGGATATTGCTCGTGAAGCAGGTTTACGTTCTAAAGTTGCCGTTTATTCTCTTGATCCAAATGTCGATGCTGCAGGTGCTTGTATCGGTCAAAACGGATCACGCATTCAAAAAATTGTCGGCCAATTAGGTAATGCTAAGGACAAAGAAAAAATTGATATTATAGCTTACACTGAAAACTTACCATTGTACTTAGTCGAATCTTTAAAACCCGCTCAAGTGACTGGGATTATCGTCGATGAAGTAAATAAAAAAGCAACGATGATTATTGCGGATGAAAACCTTGGTACAGCCATCGGACGTCGAGGTGTGAATCCACGTTTAGCAACGAAACTAACCGGTTATCAAATTGAAATCAAAGATTTAACTGCTGCAACTGCAGAAGGTTTAAAGTACTTAGCAGTAGATCAATTAAGAACTCAAGATGATTTGAGAAAACAAAGAGAAGCTTTACCAAATCCCACACAAGGTCAACGACAAACCTCATCTTCTAATCGTGTCCATGATGAATCCTTTACCATGGAAGACGTCATGCAACCTCGCCAAGATGAATCAATTGTCGAGAAGGTTGCTAAAGAAAAAGGTGATCTTGAACCTGTCATGCCAGGCTCCGAGTCAATGACAAAAGTTTCCAATGAATCGGTGAGTAAACCCGCAGAAAAGGTGATTGCTAAACCCACTATCGTTCAAGAAGCACCCAAAGTCACGGTTGTGAAAACCACAAAAACTCTTGAGGAACTTGAAAAGCAACTTGAACAACAAAAAGCAAGAACACCAAAACCAGATCGTTTCGATAAAAAGAAAAAGCCATTCAAGAAAAGAGAACGAGATGATAAACCAGCAACACCCAATATCGGATCGTCTTCTGAATCTGTTAATCCTGCGAACTTTATGAAAATTTATGATGATGAAACACCTGTCACTGAAGAAACACCAGTTGCGGAAGTAGAAGAAACTGAAACTGATATTGAGGACTTCGATGAATATTACGAAGAAGAAAAATAGTATTCCTCTTCGTCGATGCATGGTCACGGGTGAGCAATTACCCAAATCTTCGTTGATAAGGATCGTCAAGACACCCGATCAACAATTAGTCGTTGACCTTACCCCATCAGGAAAAATTAATGGTCGTGGTGCGTATTTAAAAAAAGACCTCAGTCTATTAGCTTTACTAAAAAAGGGTCGTTTCATTCAAAAGAATTTACACATCGAACCAAACGAATTATTTTATACCCAATTAGAAACCGCACTACATGGATAAATGGTTACAGCAATTACACTTTGTTATTAAAGCCAAAGCATACCTAACAGGTGAGCTTGCAATGAGGGCTCTTGCAAAAAAAAACGTATATTACGCCATTATTGCGTCAGATACTTCGATCAACCACTTACAATCCATTCAAGAACGATTGCAGTATTACCAAATCCCTTCCATCGTTACGTTAACCAAATCCCAACTATCCCAATTAACAGGGATGAAACAAGTTGTGATGATCGCCATTACCAATTCAAACTTAGCAAAGACGCTTAAAGAAAAGGAGCCATTCTATGAAAAAAACTCCGACCATTAGACAAGAAAATACACAAGGTAATCTTGGTAAAAGTGAAACAGCAAAGGTAACAGGTGATGTTTTTATTTATAACGAACCGATGACCTTGAGTGCTTTTGCCACTAAATTAAATAAACCTGCTCCTGAAATAATCAAGTTCTTATTTTTAAACAAGAAAATGATAACGATGAACGCCATGCTTGATGATGAAACCATCGGTTTAGTTTGTTTACACTATGGCTTAGATTTTAAAAAAGAAAAAATTATCGCCGCAGAAAACATTGAAGAATATGTCATGGAAGATGATGCTAAAAACTTAGTCGAAAGACCACCAGTCGTCACGATTATGGGTCACGTTGATCACGGTAAAACCACTTTAATTGATGCAATTAGAAGCTCCAATATTGCCGAAGGCGAATTTGGAGGCATTTCCCAAGCGATTGGCGCTTATCAAAGAGAATTCAAAGGAAAGCGAATTACCTTTATTGATACACCAGGACACGCTGCTTTTACGGCCATGAGAAGTCGCGGTGCTAAGGTCACGGATATTGTGGTCCTTGTTGTAGCTGCCGATGATGGTGTCATGCAACAAACACGAGAAGCGATTGATCATGCCGTTGCTGCAGAAGTACCAATCATTGTTGCGATTAACAAGATGGATAAACCAACAGCAAATCCTAAACGTGTGAAAGAAGAACTCATGAAATTAAATATCATCGCAGAAGAATATGGCGGTGAAAATATATTCGTGGAAATTTCTGCCAAAGCTAAAACCGGAATTGACGAATTACTTGAAAATATATTACTCGTTGCTGAAGTTAAAGAATTAAAAGCGAATCCTGACCGTTATGCTTCTGGAACTGTTTTGGAAGCTGTTTTAGATAAGCGTGAAGGGCCTAAAGCCACTTTATTAATTGAAAATGGAACCCTTAATGCTTCGGACTACCTTGTTGTCGGAAGTGTCTTTGGTAAAGTTCGGCGGATGACAAATGAATATCATAAAGCTTTAAAGTTAGCGACACCTTCAACTCCGGTTGAAGTCATTGGTCTTAGTGAAGTCCCGATTGCCGGTGATTCATTTATGGCGTTTCCCACTGAAAAACAAGCCAAAGAAATTGCAGAGAAGCGGCAATTATTGAAGACAGAAAACTCTCGCCAATCTAGTAATACCAATTCCATTGAAGCGTTGAATGAAAAACTAAGTGCCGGTGAATTAACATCGATCAATTTAATCATCAAAACTGATAATACAGGGTCATTAGAAGCGATTAAAGCTTCATTAGAAAAATTGAATGCAGAAGGAGTCAAACTCAAGATTATTAGAACCGATATTGGTGCAATTACTGAAAACGATCTGATGTTGGCTTTATCTTCAAAAGCCCTTATCTATGGTTTTAATATTCGCCCGGATTCTTCCATTCAACAAAAAGCAAATGAATTAAAAGTCGACATTCGATTACACCGAATTATCTATGCTTTACTTGAAGAAGTCGAAGCAATGATGAAGGGTAAAGTGAAGATTAAGATGGTGGAATCCAAACTTGGCCAATTTGAAATTCGTCAGATTTTCAAGTTAACCAAAGCCGGTGTTGTCGCTGGTGGTATGGTCACCAGTGGTCAAATGGTAAACCAAGCGATGATTCGATTAGTGAGAAATGGTGCAATCGTCCATGAAGGTAAGATTAGTTCATTAAAAAGATTAAAGGATGAAGTCAAAGAAGTTAAAACAGGTTTTGAATGTGGCGTGGCAATTGATAATTATTCAGATATGAAAGTTGGGGACATTATTGAAGCTTATCAAATGGTGGAGGATAAAGCATGAACCATCGACAATCTCGTGTCAATTCAACGATTGTTAAATATATTACCGATATTATCCAATTTTCACTTAAAAATCCTCAAATTCGCTTTGTCACGGTTACCGATGCACAAGTCACCGCCGACCACACGTATGCAAAGATTTTTGTCTCTTTTATGGGTGCAGAGGATAGTTTAAAGCAACTTGAGATTCTAAGAAAAGCAAAAGGTTTTATTCGTACTGAACTTGCACAACGGATGGACATTTATAAAGTACCTGATCTTGCTTTTTTTCTTGATGATACGTTTGAAAAAGCAGAAAAACTTGAAAAAACCATCGCCGATGCGAAAGCAAAACTTAAAAAGTAGATCGCTTAAGTTTTTTCTCCATTTCAATGTGCTCAATATTTGCTTCTAAAAAAGTTTTTCCAACGGGTTTATAACCTAAATCCATATAGAACTTTTTTAAATAGAGTTGGGCGTGAAGCTTTATGGTTACTGTTTGATATAGTCCAACAATGTATTGCTCAAACCACCGCATCATCGTCTTTCCAAATCCCTGCATCCGGTAGCTTTTCAAAAGCGCAATCCTTCCAGGATGAATATGACCTTCTTCATCCTTGTAGTAGCGCATCGTAGCAATGGGGACATGGTCTAAAAAGAATAAGAATGAAACGCTAGTCATGTCACTACCATCAAATTCCTCATCTACCGATATGTTTTGTTCTTCGACAAATACTTTATAACGTAAATAACTAACCGTCATACCTTCATAAGCGGTTGTAACTAATTTCACTTTTAAGGGAGAGTTAGGAATGGTTAATAAATGGGGAGCTGCCATAGAGGATGCCTTCTTTCTATTGATAATGTTATGATGTTATAGGAACTTTATCAATGGATGGAATTTACTTATTAAATAAACCAAGTGGGATTACCTCTCGCGATTTAGTCGATGGCCTAGGGAAAAAATTTAATACCAAAAAAGTTGGTCATACCGGAACTTTAGATCCTTTTGCGAACGGATTAATGATTTTAACTGTTGGTAAAGCAACAAAAGCAGGTATGTTCATCGAAGCGTTAGATAAGCGATATGAAGCAACAATTCAATTAGGGACTAAAACCGATACAGGTGACTTAACTGGAAGTGTCATTGCTACGTCCCCACTTATCGAATTATACGATCAATACGTTAATGACACCTTGGAATCGATGATTGGTCCACAAATGCAAACGCCTCCAATGTATTCTGCGATTAAGCAAAATGGCACACCCCTTTATGTTTTGGCACGAGAAGGTAAAACAGTGGATCGTGAACCGAGGCAAATCTATATTCATGAAATGAAACTGATTAAACTAACCAAAGATAGTATTCGGTTTTCTGTAAGATGTTCTAAAGGAACTTATGTTAGAACACTCGCCGAGGATATCGCCAATAAATTTGGCCTTGTTGGTCATTTAACCCATCTCACCCGTATTGCCATTGGTCAGTATAAGTTAGCGGCAGCAAAATCCCTTGACTCAATATCAAGTGAACATCGTTTAAGCGTTTATCAAGCCTTGTCATTTATGGATCAAGTCGTCGTCAATGATCCGCTTCAAATCAAAGCAATTAAAGATGGAAAGCCTTTTATCAATCAGCATCCTAAGCATCGATTGTTACTTATTGACGGACAACAGAGTGTTTTGGCGATTTATGATCGCTTTGAAGGCAATGTCTTTAAACCTGTAAGAGGCTTATTTTGATGCAAGTATGGGAAACAGACCTAACTTCTAAACCATTTTCTATTCCAAACATGACGATATGTTTAGGATATTTTGATGGCGTTCACCTTGGGCATCAAGCCCTGATAAAAAAAGGTGCATCTTTAGGTTATCCCTTAGCCGTTTTAACGTTTGATCGCAACCCAAAACCAGGCAGAGAAAAACAAAGTTTAACCCCATTAAAAACCAAAAAAATTCTTCTAGAAAACTTACACGTGGATTATTTAATTGTTGTTCAATTCAATGACCATGTTAAAAGTTTAAGTCCCTCGCAATTTCTTGATTATTTATATGCAATGGGTACGAAGCAGATCGTTTGTGGACCTGATTTTACTTTTGGTTCAGAGGGAAAAGGCAATATCTCAACAATTCAAAAAGATACTCGATTTAAACTTTACATCGTTGAAAACTTATTAATCAACGGCAAAAAGATCTCTACGCGTGATATCGTCGCTAATCTTGACGAAGGGAAACTAGACCAAATTCCAGCATTTTTAGGGCGTCCTTATATTGTGGAGGGTTTAGTCGGTAAAGGTTTGGGTGAAGGTAGAAAAATGGGTTATCCAACAGCGAATATTGTTTTAGATGCTCCGTTTTACTTACCCAAAAATGGCGTATATATCACCCTTATTAAAATCGATCATCAAACCTATTATTCTCTTGCAAGTTTAGGTTTTCACCCTACAGTTGCTAACTTATCCCATCCAACTCTTGAAGTGTTTGTCTTAAACTTTGAAGCGAATCTTTATGAAAAACACGTTGAGGTAGCCTTCTTGCATTATCTAAGACCTGAGCAAAAGTTTCCCTCCAAAGAAGCACTCATTCATCAGATGAATGAGGATAAAGCAAAAGCGCTATCGCTACAATCCACTCTTCCAGCGGATTTTTAGTTGCATTTTATCCGTGAACCCCTATAATACGTTTAGACCTTAATCGATGTTCACCGGCGTTTCCACTAGGTGATCGCTGATAAGGCCGTTCATGAAACAGGAGGAAACATCATGAGTTTAACGAAAGAACAAGTCGCCAATTTAACGAAAGCCTATGGAAAATCTGCCACAGATACAGGATCAACCGAAGTCCAAATCGCAATCTTATCTGAGCAAATTAAAGAATTAACTGAACATTTAAAAGGTCATCCCAACGATCACCATGGTCGCAGAGGATTACTCGTGTTAGTGGGTCGTCGTAGCCGATTATTACGATTCTTAGAAAAATCCAATCGTGATAGCTACCTCGTTTTGATTGAAAAGCTTGGATTAAGAAAATAAAACCTAAAAACCATTCCTACAAGAATGGTTTTTTTATTTACATGAAAAGGAGAGTTTTATGAGTTTAATTGAAAGATTTATTCGATATGTAAAAATTGACACTCAATCCGAT
>JBEDGE010000110.1:0-3369 GCA_041174805.1 Bacillota bacterium | reverse complement strand
TAAAGATATATCAGGCTGATGGGTTAAAAAAACTTCCCAAGGATGTTGCTACCATTGTCATTACTGGTATGGGTGGACAATTGATCCAGTCGATGCTTGAAATTGGGCAAGCGCAACTTGGACCCATTCAAACTTTAATTCTTGGCCCCCAACGCGATCAAGCATTATTACGGACTTGGTTAATAAAGCATGATTGGATGATTATAGATGAACGCTTTGTTTTAGAGGATCAAAAAGCTTATCCAATAATCAAAGCTGTTCAAGGCAAGATGAAACTAACACCGATTGAACTTGCTTATGGGCCCATTAATATTCAAAGACGAGAATCAGATTTTATTGCTTGGCTGAAACAAGAATCTCAAGCCCTTCAAAAAGCCCTTATATTCCAGCATGAAGACGATAGGCGGCGACGCTTAGAATGGATTGAAAATTATGTTAAACACAGCTAAACTACTACAAGCTTTTGGTAAGGATTTTCCAAAGCGACTGGCAGAACCCTATGGCGACTTTGTTGGTCTGATGTGTGGCAAACTACCCAAAGTTCTAAATAAAATTGTCATTGTTCTTGATATGGAATGGATCAATCTGGTTGAAATCGTCAATGAAAAACCGGATTTAGTTATTACCCACCATCCGTTCATTTATGGTTCAAGAAACCGCGTTCTTAAGCATGATCCAACGCGCAAGAAAATGGTCATGACGTTGGAAAAAAATCGCATCCCGGTGTATTCACTTCACACCAATTTTGATGCGGGACGAGGTGGAATGAATGATTCGATTGCAAAAGCCATTGGTCTTATTGATATCACCCCACTCAAGGGTGATGTGTTAGCTCGTGGTGGCAAATTGTCCAAACCAATGGACATTAAAACCTTTGCAACCATGGTAAAGCAACAACTGCATTTACCGTATGCTCATTTGATTGCCGAAGGTAAACCAATCATTGAACGCGTTGCCCTTATTGGAGGCGGTGGCGCTAAATATTATCCTACTGCGATGGAAGAGGGTTATGATATTTTCCTATCGGGAGATAGTGCTCATCATGTTCGTCGCGGTATCGTTAATGCCAAGTTTAATTACTTGGAAATTGCCCATGAAGTTGAATCCATCTTTATACCCACGATGGCAGCATATTTAAAACAACTCGATCCAACCTTATCGATTGTGACTCGCTTTGTACAAGCCTATCCCACATTGATTTGATACACTAAGCATATGGAAACAGGATTACCCTTTACAAGTTATCATTTATCACCGGTGTTGATTGAGGCCCTTGCCAAGTTAGGGTATACCCATACAACCCCAGTTCAATCTGCTGTCATTCCTCGCGCCTTACGTGGAGATTCGTTAGTGGTTCGTTATCAAACGGGTAGTGGAAAAACCCACGCCTTTTTAATTCCATTATTTGCCAACGTCAAACCAAAAGCAGGTTTACAAGTGATGGTGGTTTCACCAACTCGAGAGTTAGCCATTCAGACTTATCAATTTGCAAAGACGTTAAATGAGACACTTGGAAATCCACTCAAAATTGTGTTATTACAAGGTGGTTTTGATAAACAACACGACCAAGAAAAGCTTTCACCTTTACCGGAAATTTTATTTGTGACGCCTGGTCGCATGAATGAAATTGAAGGGATGATGGAACGACAAGTTTATCAAGGTTTAAAAACCATTGTTCTCGATGAAGCTGATATGTTAATGGATCCTAGTTTCATTGAAAGTACCACCCATATCTTATCAACCCTTACTCAACCGCAAATTCTGGTCTTTTCTGCATCCATGGCCGCACCTTTATTAAATCGCCTATCCAAATATTTTAAATCCGATAGCACGATTGAACCTAAAGAAAAATCAATCAACCCTTCAGGCGTACGTCATGCCTTAATTGACATCAAACATCAAGACCCTATTCAAAGTATTGTCGATATTATCACCATACGAAAACCTTACTTTCTTTTGATTTTTGCTTCTCGTGTTCAACGCGTGATTCAAATTGAACAAGCTTTAAAAGCTCGTCAATTAAAAGTGGCAAGCTTACATGGCGATCTTCAAGCCAGAGAAAGAAGACACTTACTTAAGCGCATTCAAAGTGGTGAGTTTCAAATTGTTGTTGCTTCAGACATTGCCAGTCGTGGCATGGATTTGCCCAATGTCTCTGATGTTTTAAGCGTTGATCTTCCCCAAGATTTAGATTATTACTTTCATCGCGCCGGTCGGGCTGGACGTTTTAAAAACGAAGGTCAATCTTATGTTTTCTATAATTCTCATGAAGAGGATAGTTTGGAACGATTAAAGCAACGTGGTGTGCATTTTAGTTTACTAAGTCTAAAAAATTCACAACTACAACCTATTAAAAACTTAAACCGAGGTAAAATCTTTAAAAAAGAAGATGAGGCGCTAAGTCGTGATATCAAGATTGCCATTCAAAAATATCGATCGAGTGAAGTGAAACCAGGTTATAAAAAGAAAGTCAAACTCGCAGTTGAAAAGGTCAAACATCAATACAAACGGAAGGCGATTAAAAAGAAGATTCGCGAAAGACTATTTGGAGGTTAAGCATGCCTTTATTTTTAGGTAGTCATGTTGATCTTGTTGCTCCTGATTATTTAATTCAGGCTGTTGAAACGTCGATAAAAAATGGTGCCAACACGATGATGATTTATACAGGAGCACCCCAAAACTCGATTCGAAAGCCAACCGAAATCATGAAGATTCAAGAAGCCCATGAACGCATGAAGGCCCAAGGCATGCCATTAGACAAAGTGATTGTCCATGCGCCATATATTATTAATTTAGGAAATACGATTAATCCAGATACGGCTACCATGGGTGTTACATTTTTGATTCGTGAACTATCTCGCGTTCAATCGATGGGGTTTTCCACGCTCGTCTTGCATCCTGGTGCCCATGTTGGTGCCGGAAGTGAAGTCGCCTTAGCGAGTATCAATGAAAGGCTTAACCAAGTGTTTGCCGAAGATAAAACGAACGTCACGATTGCGTTAGAAACCATGTCTGGGAAGGGTTCAGAAGTGGGGATACGTTTTGAAGACATTCGCTATTTAATCGATCATAGTGATCACCCCGAACGACTTGGCGTCTGCCTCGATACATGCCACATTCATGATGCCGGTTATGATGTGCAAGATGTGGAAGGTGTCCTCAAAGCATTTGATCAAATCATTGGCCTTGATAAATTGAAGGTCATCCATATCAATGATTCCAAAAATCCTAGGGGTGCCAAAAAAGATCGCCATGAAAATTTAGGTTATGGTGCAATCGGTTTCGAGACATTGAGTCGTTATGTCCATCATCCTAAACTTGCCCACCTCCCTAAAATCCTGGAAACACCCTGGGTGGATGAGATCACAC
>JBEDGE010000109.1:0-3219 GCA_041174805.1 Bacillota bacterium | reverse complement strand
AATCGACGCAAATCCTTCAGGAGAAATAATCGAATAAACACTGTTTTCAAGCATTAATAATGTATCGGTAACACCAATTGCCAATGCCCCGCCAGATCCACCTTCAGAAAGCACAATCCCGATCATCGGTGTTTGAATAGCAATCATTTCGAATAAATTAAAGGCAATGGCTTGTGCTTGTCCACGTTCTTCTGCACCTATACCTGGGTAGGCTCCAGGCGTATCGATGATTAAAACAATCGGACGATGAAATTTTTCGGCTTGTTTCATCAATCTTAAAGCTTTGCGATAACCTTCGGGATGAGGCATACCAAAGTTTCTTGCGATTTTTTCATCCGTAGATGAACCTTTTTCTTGGGCAATGACAGTAATCGGTTGACCCATAAAAGTTGCTAAACCACCGATAAGAGAAGCGTCATCACCAAATTGTCTATCACCGTGTAATTCGATAAAATCTGGGAATAATTGCTTAATTAAAACAGAAGCTGTTGGTCTTTTTGGATGACGTGCAAGTCTAACTTTTTCCCAAACTTTTTCTTCGTTATTATTCACGTGCTTGTTCTCCGTTTACACCATGAAATCTTAGTAATTGAATCAAAGATTGCTTTAATTGCTTGCGTTCAACCACAAGGTCAACTTGGCCATGTTTTAATTGAAAGGCTGCAGTTTGAAATCCTTCAGGTAAGTCTTGCTGAATTGTTTGCTTAATCACGCGAGCCCCGGCAAAACCAATTAGGGCACCATGCTCAGCAACAATAACATCCCCAAGGGATGCATAACTTGCGGCAACGCCACCCGTAGTTGGATGCGTTAAAACAGAAATAAAAAGGCCGCCTAATTGGTCAAACTTTTTTAATGCGGCAGAGGTTTTTACCATCTGCATCAGTGATAAAATACCTTCCTGCATACGAGCGCCACCACTCGCAGAAAATATAATTAATGGAAGATGGTCTTTACCAGCAAATTCAATTAAACGAGTTATTTTTTCACCAACAACAGAACCCATCGATCCCATCATGAAAAAGGAATCAAGTACACCGACTGCCACTGGTAAACCTTGAATAAGGGCTCGTCCAGATATAAACGCTTCTGGTTGGCCAGTACTCTTTTTGGAAATGGCAAGTTTTTGATCATATTCTGGCATGGATAGAGGGTTCTTAGAGGTTAAATTCGTATCGATTTCAGCAAAGGATTGTTCATCAACGATCAATTGAATTCGATCTCTAGCATTCAGGCGAAAATGAAATTGGCAATGAGGACAAACGGATAAGTTTTCTACAAGAGCTTTTTGATAAATAGCAGAGTGGCATTGTTCACATTCAATAAATAAACCATCCGGAATATCAATTTGGTTTTTTGGAATCGGAGTTTCCGCAACTTTTAAGAAAGTGCGAAGCTTAGGTTTTTGTTTAGCAAAAATATCACTCATGCATATCCTTTATACGTTCGAGGAACCTAGCAACAAATCCAGTATCAACATTACCGGATATAAATTCTTGTGTGTGCAATATTGAGTAATGGAATTCGATATTCGTGGTGATACCATCAACCATAAATTGTTCGAGAGCAACAAGCATTTTGCGGATGGCTTCTTTTCTAGTGGGTGCATGGACAATTAATTTTGCAATCATCGAGTCATAAAAAGGAGGGACTTCGTATCCAGGATAAATGTGCGTATCGATCCGTACTCCAATACCACCAGGCATAATTAATTGTGTAATCTTTCCTGGAGCTGGTCTAAAGTTCGCTTTAACGTCTTCGGCATTAATACGGCATTCAATTGCATGGCCAGTGATTTTAATTTGACGCTGAGTAAAGGGTAATTTCTTACCTAAGGCAATTTTAATTTGCTCCTTCACCAGGTCAATACCAGTAATAAATTCGGTAACAGGATGTTCAACTTGGATTCGAGTATTCATTTCAATAAAATAATAATTTAGGTTTTTATCAACAAGGAACTCAATCGTACCAGCATTAACATAACCAACTGCTTTAGCTAATTTGACAGCAGCTTCACCCATTTTTTTACGTAAGCGAGCATCCACAACCGGTGAAGGTCCTTCTTCCACCATCTTTTGGTTTCGTCTTTGTAAAGAGCAATCTCTTTCTCCTAAATAAACACAAGAACCATGGCTATCGCATAAAATTTGGATTTCGATATGACGAGGATTTTCAATGTATTTTTCCACATATAAATTTTTATCGCCAAAACTTGCTTCTGCTTCCATCGAGGTTCGATCAAATACATCTCTGAATTCTTTTTCCGAACGAATGATTGAAATACCACGACCGCCACCACCGGAAGTGGCTTTAATCATCACTGGAAATCCCACTTTTTTAGCTACGGTTAAACCTTCTTCAAGGTTTTCAACAATACCTTCAGAACCTTCAATGACTGGCACACCTGCTTTTCGAGCAATTACCTTTGCAGAGGCCTTATCACCAATTTGGCGAATAGCGTTCGCAGATGGACCGACAAATTTTAATCCACAGCTGGCAACAATTTCTGCAAATTGTTCATTTTCAGACAAAAAGCCATAACCAGGGTGAATCAGTGTCGCACCTGTGGCAACAGCAGCAGAAATGACATTATTAATATTAAGGTAACTATTCTTTGATCTCGCTTCACCAATGCAAATAGATTCATCGGCTAGCTTTACAGCCATGGTATCTCGATCAGCAGTTGAATAAACAGCAACTGTAGGAATCGAAAGTTCCTTGCAGGCTCGAATCACCCGCACCGCTATCTCCCCGCGGTTTGCGACGAGAAGTTTTTCTGCCATATTTACTCCTGTGGTCGAAGTTGAATAACGACTTGGTTGAAACCAACCACGTCACCATTTTTACAATTAATTTTTTCAACCACTCCGGAGAAAGGAGAAGCAATTTCGTTCATAATTTTCATCGCTTCCACAATACAAACGGTTTGGCCCTTGTTCACGCGTTGACCAACCTTTACAAAAGGTTCAGACGTAGGTGAACTCGCAGCATAATATGTGCCAACTAGAGGCGAAGTGACATCTTTTAATAAAACATCTTCAGTTGGCTTGTTGGCAACATTGGTCTGTGATTTAGGATTGACATTTGGTGGCAAAATTTTAGGTTCATTTACCACAACGTTTTTAGGTTCTGAAATCAAGGTTTCCTTTAATTTAGATAATGAAAGTTTGAAAGTACCATCTTCAATGGTCATTGTCGTCAATTTAGACGACTCAAAAT
>JBEDGE010000108.1:0-5827 GCA_041174805.1 Bacillota bacterium | reverse complement strand
ATCCAATGATTTCCAAAAAGTAACCATTGATTAGATTCACCAATGATGAAAAGGGCGGATACGTATTAAAATCCACCAATGCTAATCGATACGCTTCGGTATAAAACGCATCAATCTCCGTTTGTGTCACACCATCTTTTAACACCGCTAATACATTTAAATCTGTATTGACTAATTCAAAGATAGGATCAGCCTCTTGCACGTTTAATACATGAATGTTGTACCAAGATATCGAAAATTCAAAAGCAGGTTCACCTGGATCATAAACTTTTCCATTTTTAAATTCTGAATAATACTGATAGATGGCTTCAGGGACATCGGCTAAATCTAAATTCACCAATTGATTAGAGGCCTCGTCTGTAGCATATAAATAACTAGCTTCTTGATACGCGACAAATTGATCAGAAAGTTGCGTGGTGCCATATTGAGCATCATAAAGTGGACCAAAAACATAACTGAGTAACATTAAACTGCTGATGAGCCAAAGAAATAAATCTAAGACAGCAGCACCGGTACGTTTTAATAAATTAGCAGGAACGGCGAATGGATTTGTTTTCATAAATTCATTATCAAGAATTCAATTAGAATTTGCAAGAAAAAAAGACCGATAAATCGGTCTTTTTATAAATCAATGTAGCAACAATTTTACTTAACGATTTCGTTAACGGTGCCAGCACCAACGGTACGGCCACCTTCACGAATCGAGAACTTGGTTCCCTTTTCAATCGCGACTGGGTGAATGAGTTCAACGTTGAACGTCACGTTATCACCTGGCATCACCATCTTCACATCGGCTGGTAATTCGATAACACCAGTGATGTCAGTGGTACGGAAGTAGAATTGTGGACGATAGTTTGATAAGAACGAGGTATGACGACCACCTTCTTCTTTGGTTAAGATATAGGCAGTTGCCGAGAACTTTGTGTGGGGTGTAACGGAACCAGGTTTTGCAACCACTTGTCCACGTTCAACTTGTTCACGAACGATCCCACGTAAGAGCACACCGACGTTATCACCGGCTTGCGCTTCATCAAGAAGTTTACGGAACATTTCAATACCGGTAACAACAGACTTAATGGTGTCTTTGATACCAACGATTTCAACTTCATCGTTTAACTTTAAGGTTCCACGTTCAACACGGCCCGTTACGACGGTACCACGACCCGTAATGGTTAAGACGTCTTCAACTGGGATTAAGAATGGTTTGTCTTTTTCACGTTTAGGAGTTGGGATATAAGTATCAACCGCTTCCATTAACGCTAAGATATTCTTTTCTTCTTTTGCATCACCGTTTAAGGCTTTGACAGCTGCACCACGGATCACAGGAATCTTGTCACCTGGGAAACCATATTTGCTTAAGGTATCGCGGATATCCATTTCAACAATATCCACTAATTCTTTGTCATCGACTAGGTCAACTTTGTTTAAGAAGACAACGATAAATGGAACACCGACTTGACGAGCAAGAAGGATGTGTTCCTTGGTTTGCGCCATAACACCGTCGTTAGCAGCAACAACAAGAATTGCTCCATCCATTTGCGCAGCACCGGTGATCATGTTCTTAACATAGTCAGCGTGTCCTGGGCAGTCAACGTGTGCATAGTGGCGATTTTTAGTCGCATATTCAATATGGGAAGTATTAATGGTGATACCACGAGCCTTTTCTTCTGGGGCTGCGTCGATTTCATCATAGCGCTTTGCAGTGGCGCCACCTTGTTTTGCTAACACCGTGGTAATCGCTGCAGTGAGCGTGGTCTTACCATGGTCAACGTGACCGATGGTCCCGATATTAACGTGTACTTTACTCCGATCAAACTTTTCTTTTGCCATAAGCATTCTCCTTTTTTTATAACTTTATTAGTTATTTAACTTTTATATATTAACGCACTTCTTTTAGAAAATCAATGATATTTGCTTACTATTTCTCAGCTTTAACGCCATGCTTTTTAATAATTTCTTCTGCAACAAAGCGTGGAGTTTCGCCATAGTGATCAAATTGCATCGTATAGTTTCCACGACCTTGCGTGAAAGATCGTAAATCGGTAACGTAACCAAACATTTGTGCAAGTGGGACTTCTGCTTCAACAACCTTGGCATTACCACGTTGCGAATCACCCGTCATTTGACCACGGCGTCTAGCGATATCACCAACCACATCACCATAATATTGCTCTGGAACGGTCACTTCAATTTTCATGATCGGTTCAAGGATGACAGGTAAGCAACGTTTTGCTGCTTCTCGTAAAGCCATACTTGCAGCGATGCGATATGCACCTTCAGCAGAGTCAACATCGTGGTAAGAACCATCAAATAAAGTTGCTTTCACGTCGATGACAGGATAACCAGCAACCATCCCACGTTGTAAGGCGTCTTTTAAACCTTCCATCGTTGGCTTAATAAATTCACGAGGAACCGATCCACCGACAACGGCATCAACGAATTCAAATCCTTTACCCGGATTTGGTTCAAAGCGAATCCACACGTGACCATATTGACCACGACCACCGGATTGACGGATATATTTACCTTCGCATTCCGCAGCGCCACGAATCGTTTCACGGTAACCAACTTGTGGAGCGCCTACGTTAACGTTGACGTTAAATTCACGACGTAATCGGTCCACAATAATATCGAGGTGAAGTTCACCAACACCTGCAATAATGGTTTGACCTGTTTCACCATTTGTAGATACGCGGAACGTTGGATCTTCTTCTGCTAATTTCATTAATGAGATCGACATTTTTTCTTGGTCGCCTTTGGTTTTTGGTTCGACTGCTTGTTCAATAACAGGTGCAGGGAATTCCATTTTTTCTAGGAGTAATTCAAACTTTTCATCGCATAAAGTGTCACCAGTCGTTGTACCTTTTAAGCCAACAACAGCACCAATGTCACCTGCGTGTAATTCATCAACTTCTTCTCGGTGGTTGGCGTGCATTAACACAACCCGACCAATCCGTTCTTTGACACCTTTCGTGGTGTTAATTAAATATGAACCTGCTTTTAACGTTCCAGTGTAAATACGAACATACGATAAGCGACCTACGAATGGGTCAGTGGCAATTTTAAATGCCAATGCAGCGACTGGTTTGTCATCATCGGGTACGACGACAAACTTATCACCATTGGGTAGGGTTGCTTCTGCATTTTCAATGTCCGTTGGTGAAGGTAAGAAATCAATAACTGCATCCAATAATTGATGGATACCTTTATTTTTATAAGAGGCACCACACATGACTGGGAAGAATTGACCTTGTAATACACCTTTACGAATGACTTTTTTAATTTCCGCAACGGTTGGTTCAACGCCATCTAAAACTTTGACCATGAGATCATCGTCAAATCCAGCAATCGCTTCAAGTAATTTAGCTCTTAATTTTTTAACCTTATCCTTATATTCTTCAGGAATCGGTGCTTCTTTTGGCGCTTCATCTTTATTTTCAGAATACATCCAAGCTTTTTGTTCAATCAAATCGATGATGCCTTTGAAATTGCTTTCTAAACCAATGGGATACTGAATGGCTTCAGCATTCGCCGCTAAGCGTGAATGTAAGGTTTCGATACACATATCAAAGTCGGCACCAATCGCGTCCATTTTATTAGCAAAGACAACACGTGGAACACCATACTTTGTTCCTTGACGCCAAACCGTTTCTGTTTGAGGCTCAACACCGTTTTTACCATCTAATAAGGTGACAGCACCATCTAATACACGGAGAGAACGTTCCACTTCAATGGTGAAATCAACGTGTCCAGGAGTATCGATAATATTGATGCGATAACCTTTCCAAAAAGCAGTCGTCGCGGCAGACGTAATGGTAATACCGCGTTCTTGTTCTTGGATCATCCAGTCCATCGTCGCAGCACCTTCGTGAACTTCACCGATTTTATGGATCTTACCAGTGAAATATAAAATACGTTCCGTTGTTGTGGTTTTACCGGCGTCAATATGGGCCATGATCCCAATATTACGCGTATGAGCAAAGTCGTATTCGCGTTTAGGCATAGTCCCTCCTACCACTTATAGTGGGCGTAAGCTTTATTGGCTTCGGCCATCTTAATGACATCTTCGCGTTTTTTCACGGATGCGCCAGAGTTATTTGCCGCATCAATGATTTCGCCTGCTAATTTATCTTCCATCGTTTTTTCGTTTCTTAGTCTTGCATAAGAAACTAACCAACGTAGTCCTAATGTGGTTTTGCGTTGACCGCTGACTTCCACTGGGACTTGATAGTTGGAAGCACCAACACGGCGAGTTTTTAATTCAACTTCAGGCATGATATTGTCCATCGCTGTTGCGAAGACATCCATGGATGGTTTGCCAGATTTTTCTTCAATTTTTTTGAAGGCTTTGTACAAAATGTTTTGCGCAATTCCGCGTTTACCGTCGATCATGATTTTATTAATCAAACGTGTAACAAGTTTAGAATTATGAATCGGATCTGGTAAGACGTCGCGTTTGGCGACTTGACCTTTACGTGGCATGAATCATTCCTTCTCTTTCTTCATTAATTACTTAGCAGCAGCTGGTTTGGCAGCTGGCGCCGCAGCAGCGGCAGCACTGCCACCGGCTTTAGGTCTCTTGGTACCGTATTGACTACGGCCTTGACGACGCTTTTCAATACCGGCAGTATCCAACGTCCCACGGACGATATGATAACGCACACCTGGTAAATCTGGGACCCGACCACCACGGATTAACACCGTGCTGTGTTCTTGTAAATTGTGACCTTCACCACCGATATAAGCGGTAACTTCATAACCATTGGATAAACGAACACGTGCGTATTTTCTTAACGCCGAGTTTGGTTTCTTTGGTGTCATGGTTCCGACACGGGTGCAAACACCACGTTTTTGAGCGGAAGCTTGGTTGACCGTACGTTTGGTCAACGAGTTCCATCTTTTTCCTAAGGCTGGTGATTTAGATTTGTAGAAAGGATTTTGACGACCTTTCCGAACGAGTTGGCGAATGGTTGGCATATTTTCTCCTTTTGAGGTATTGTTCCACAATACCGGGTGTATCATGAACCTACTTTAAAAAAGACCTTTTCAGGTCATTCCATAGGCACGAGAAGATTATATAAACGGAATTACGAATTTGCAAGGATTTTGTTAATTGAGATAACGCCAGTTTAATTGCACACCCAATTCATTCATAGAGCCTATCGTTAACTCCCATGGCAATCGCGTACCATCATTCATCATCAAAGGATTAGAATCCCCATTGAAGACCATGCCTGATTGAAATAAGGTGGCGTTTGTAGCAAAACCACCATGACGGAAGGTATTGAGTCCTGATGCTTCTAATAAGTGGATGAGTTTATGATTTGGATTCGTACCGATTGCATTTCTTGACACCGTATTATGATGAGCAATTTGATAACGGAAACCCGAAGGTTGCATGGTCGTCACAAATCCATCCAAACGTAGACCTTGAGAGGTCACACTCAATTGAGCGATTCGCGCATCGATGTGATAAATTTTAATGCCCGGTTGGGTAAACATTCTTGGATATCGACCGGCATAGGATTCTTGACTATCTTTTTGATTCAATCCATTCGGTTGATAAAACTCTACAAGAATATATTCATCCATCATTGTGGTTAAATTTGATTTTGGCAAGATCAACACATGTGGGGATTGTGATAAAGCTGGTAATAGTAAAGACTGAAATTGCGTCTGTGTAACATAAGGCTTTACCCAACCTAACGCCATTTTTGAAAAACCATTATGGTCACCAATATTAAAATCCATCATATCTAATGCACCGGCAGGACCCCAATCACCAGCCTCACGATCGTAACTGTAGTAATCTTGTAATCCTAGTAAA
>JBEDGE010000107.1:0-3690 GCA_041174805.1 Bacillota bacterium | reverse complement strand
AAATATGGTTTTATTAATAAGTTCACCATCATTTCAACTAATGATGCAAAAACTTCAAGAATACTTACTTAAAGTTCCTCAAACAACTGCTATTGAGAAAGTAGATGGATCATCGGTGCCGATTTCATCATGGTTACCAGAACTCCTTCAACCTAGCTTATGGTCTGAAAACAAGTTAACCATCATTTCTCAAGGTTCGTTTTTTGGAAAGAGTGCAGGAAGACAAACGTTACAAAAAAAAGAAGAGGAAGAGTTGTTAGAAAATTTACTTAAGCAAAAAGAATTAATTATCGACATGATTTTTTTATACCAAGGTGAGATTGATGAACGTTTAACTGTTTCGAAGTTGCTTATAAAATTCCACGAGTGGCAACATGTTGAAATTCCTTCAAAAGATCAAGCCTTTATTCTTGCCCAACAGTGGATAAAATCCCTTGGGGCGACCATTAACTCAAAAGCTTTGATGAAATTAATAGACTCGACCTATCCAGATATCGACCGCCTTTACCAAGAAATTCATAAATTAACGTCCTATGGATCCACAATTGAAGAAAAAACGATTGACCAATTAGTCAAACCTAACCTTGAAGATAATGTGTTTGAATTAACCAATCAAATCATGGCAGAAAATCTTAAACAAGCATTAAAAATTTACCAAGATTTTATCGTGCTCCAAATTGAACCAACTGTTTTGATTAGTATGCTTGCTAAACATTTTCAACTTTACGCTAAAGTTTGCTATCTTCTGGATCAAGGCCTAGACACTTTCAAGATTAGTCAATCGTTAAAAATTCATGAATTTAGAATTCGATTGATGGCCCAAGCAAAAAAACGCTTTCCATTAAAGCGTATCAATCAAATTTTATTAAGTCTTGATCAACTAGACGAACGTATTAAAAAAGGCCGCCAAGACAAAGTGGAGGCCTTAAGTTGGTGGATTGTAAATTTTACCAAAGCTATTTCTTAAGTAAGCGTTGATACATGGTCGGTCGACGATCACGAAAAACACCCCAAGAATATCGCATTTTATCAATGGCATCTAGGTCAAATGTTTGTTGGATAAATCCTGCTTTTAAGCGATCCATTTGTTGAAGGATAGAACCATCATAATTGGCAATAAAACTCGTCCCGTAAAAAGTCATATGATGTTGACCATAGGTTTCTTTACCAATACGATTAGCGGCAATTAGAGGCGTAAGATTGGCGGCAGCATGACCCATCATTGTATGTTGCCAATGGGGTTGGGAATCAATCGGTAAAGTGGGTTCCGACCCAATCGCAGTTGGATATAATAATAATTCAGCTCCTTCAAGTGCAAGGATTCTAGCGACCTCGGGAAACCATTGATCCCAACAAATCGCTACACCCAAGTTGGCAAACTTAGTTTTAAAAACTTGTAAGGGGGTATCACCAGGGGTGAAATAAAACTTTTCTTGATAGGAATCACCAGTTGGAATATGCATTTTACGATATTGGCCCAAGATAGAACCATCCGCGTCAATGATTGCAATGGAATTAAAAAATACTTGATTGGCGCGTTCAAAATAGGAAATGGGAAGAACAACGTTTAATGATTTTGCCAGTTTTTGGAAATATTGTAAGTCTGGATTGTTTTCAAATGGTTTCGCCATCGAAAAGTGATCATAATCTTCAATTTGACAGAAATATTTACTCATAAAAAGCTCAGGAAGCAAAATGACATTCGCTCCATTTTTTGCTGCTTTTTTGACTAAATCAGTCGCAAGTTCTATATTTTGCTTGGGGTTTTCTGTCATCGCCATTTGAATAGCACTAACATTGACTTGCCGCATATTTATAAAACCCCTTTTGGAATTTGTTGAGTAATACAGTGAATATTACCGCCGCCTAATAACACTTCTTTGCTGTCTAACATAATAATTTTGCGACCAGGTAAAGCATCTTTGAGTTGTTGAAAAGCAATTTCATCTGTCTTTTGATTAAACTTGGGAACAATAACAGCACCGTTTACAAAATAAAGGTTGAGGTAAGATGCGGCCAATCTTTCATTCATTGGGCGATTTTTACTAGAAGGGGTTGGTGTTAAGCCTGCAGATTCAAAATAAGTTCGATGGATCGCTTTTGGCATAACAATTGTCGTTATCTTTAATGGCTTACCGTCAATATCAGTTTGAGATTTTAATGCGTTAAGTGTTGCTAAAGAAAGTGGTTGTTGGGCATCTCTAGGATCAACGGCTTCTGCAACGAGGACGTGTCCGGGACCAATAAAGGTTGCGACATTATCAACATGCTCTTTGGTTTCATCATTATAGATACCACGGGGTAACCAAATCATTTTTTTGCCACCTAACATATCTAAAAGCTTTGATTCAATTTGTTTTTTGGATAATTTTGGATTTCTACCTTTATGAAGGAGGTTATATTCTGTGGCCATCACCAATCCTTCGCCATCCACATGGAAAGCACCACCCTCCATAATAAAAGATTCTGTGCGATAGCTATCTAATTGGTAGCGTAAAGATAATTTTTGAGCTAAGGCATCATCGAGATTCCAAGGGGCATAAAGACCAAAGTCTTTTCCGCCATATGCATTGAACTCCCAATCAATTGTTCTATACTCACCTAATTTATTCTTAATGAAGGTTGGTCCTGTATCTCGAACCCATGCATCATCGTAGTCTACTTGAAAGAAAGTGATATTTTTTATCTTTGTTTTTTCAAATTGACTCCAAATTGTTTGATGTACGCCAATAAAAACAGGTTCAAATTTTGCAATTTCTTTGGCAATTTTGATGAAAACTTCTTGCGCGTCCTTAGCTTGGTTCCGCCAAACATCCCCACGGTATGGCATAAGCATAAGCGTACCGTCGTGAGCAGAAAATTCAGCAGGCATGAAATAACCATCTTTTGAAGGGGAAATTAATTTAGTTTTCATTAAGATAATTTTACAACAAATCGTGGTTAAAGTTAACCAAAACTATTGTGATATGGATTTAGATTGAAGATTGAAATACGTCATTAATCTAGATTTTTGTCTAGAAGCGGTTTGAGATTTTTGTATACCATGGGCAACGGACTTATCAATGAGTTTAATTGCTTGGTTTAATGCTAATTTAGCACCTGCAAGATCTTTTTTAGCTAACAAGGCTTTTGTTTTCTTCATTGCAGTTCGCATACTTGCTTTAAATGTGAAGTTATGTTGCTCGGCTTTAAGATTTGTTTGAATACGTTTCGTTTGAGACTTAATATTAGCCATAAAGACCTCTTTTCTAAATTATTTTACCATATTTTAACTTTGATTCAATTGAATATTATGTCTCTGATAAACATATTCTTATGAAATTCGTCACTTATGAGAAAACTTGACATAATTGAGTGGAGTGATAACATAGGGGCATACATTAAAGGAGACCTTGCTATGGTTTTAGAAAAAATTCGCGAAGTTGTTGCAAAGAAATTTAAAGTCCAACCTGAAAAAGTTAATGCCTCCACACGCTTAAGGGAAGATCTTAATGTGGACTCTTTAGACGCAGTGGAATTAATTATGGAATTAGAAGACACATTCAATGTTAAGATTGCTGATGACGAAGCTCAAAAGCTCAAAACCATTGGAGATATTGTTAACTTTATTTCACCTAAAGTTAAGTAATTTTTATGGATTTTAAAAAGGTTCAAGATTTAATCAAGTATTTTGAGTCGTCTAAATTGACG
>JBEDGE010000106.1:0-2999 GCA_041174805.1 Bacillota bacterium | reverse complement strand
ATTACTACAATGAATTTAAGGGATATAATCGCCCCCGTATTGATCCAGATGATGTATGGCAATTCACTAATTTCTTAATTACGGATTTTGATTAATCAAAGAAAAAACCCAAGCTTTGCTTGGGTTTTTCTTTACTTATTTAATTTTAGCTTTTTTAATTTCTTCTAACGTAGGGAAGGATTCAATCGCGCCTGATTTTGTACAGGATAAGGCTGCGACTTCATTGGCAAAATTTGCAAAGTCTTTCATTTTTAGAGCACTGGTTGAAAGTTTTGTTTTCACGATGCCAGCTTGAAGAATTTTGGCAATGAATGAACCGATTAAGGCATCGCCTGCCCCAGTTGTATCCACCACTTTAATTTTGGAACCTTTGATCAGTATCGGTTTTTGTTTGGCTTGATACAACGCGAGACCTTGATCGCCTTTCGAAAGAATTAACCAAGTGACTTTTGCTTGAAATACTTTTTCAATCGCCGCTTCTAACGTCATATCTGGAAAGATAAAATTCAATTCTTCTTCAGTGACCTTTAATAAATCAACACCTACTATGAATTCCTTAACGGTTTCACGAAGGGCAATCGGACTTGGCCATAAATTGAAACGAAGATTGGGATCAAAGGAGATAATTAAACCATTTTTCTTTGCAATATCGATCGCAAATTCATGAGCTTTTCTTGATAAAGATGGGACGAGATTGACACTTCCAAAATGCAAAATATCGTTCGCCTCAAATAAACCAGGATCAATTTCTTCCTTCATTAAAAATAAATCGGCTGCGTTACGGCGATCAAAGGTAAACGTGCGTTGACCTTTCTTGTCGACTTGTACTTTTGCAATCGTTGTATCATGGGCATCTGTGACTTTGACTTGGGAAACATCAACGCCTTTGGCTTGTAAAGTTTGTAAGATGAGCTTACCTTCTTCGTCATCACCAATTTTAGAAATTAATAAACTCTTTTGTCCTAAATTGGCAACCATACTCGCAACATTTGCCGGTGCCCCACCCGCAAATTTTCCGATTAATTTAACCCCTTGTTTGACTTGATCGATTAAGGCTTCGCCGATACTAATGAGTTTTGGCATGTTGGTCTAAGACCTCCTGATAATAGGCTTCCCATTTTTGAAGAATGGCAGTACGTTGATAATGCTCTTTTAGCCATTTAGGATGTGCTAAGGATTGTTTATAAAACGTATCATCTTCGCTGAGTTGCTTCATTATTTTAACAAATCCATCGATGGAATGGGAAGATAAATATTGTTGATGGAATACCGGTTGATATAATTCAAGGTCTCGCAGGAGAATCGGTTTGTTACAAACCGCCGCTTCTAGAACACTCATCGGCATTAATTCATCATAGGAAGGAAGGAAAAATAGATCACTGGCATGATAGAGTTCTTTCATCTTTTCTCGCGGAATAATCCCTAAAAATCTTACGTTTGCCGGTGGATTTTCCATCACGTGTTTAAGTTCTTCATACCCAGCGGTTAAACCTTTAAATGAAAAGCCTCCTGCCCATACAAAATCCAGCTGAGGTAGCCTTATTGCAGTTTCAACAAAATCCAAGACACCTTTGCGATGTTGCACTTGGCCTACACCTAACACCGTGAATCGTTTCATTTGCCATTGTTTTCTTACTTGAGACCGAGATTCGCTTATGGTGAATTTGCTTTCATCGACGAAATTAGGAATAAAGGTAATTCGCTCTCTTTTAATACCCATTTTCACCAGTGGGTCAATAAAGATTGGATTCACAACGACAAGGTAACTAGCAGTTTGGTAGAATTTTTTGATATACCACTTAAGAATACCAAAGAATATTCTAGGTAATTTAATCGAGGTTCCTAGTGTGCTCGGTAAGAAATGAACATACACAACTTTTGGAATGCTAATAAATAACATTGCAATCCAATAACGAAAGTTCACAGTATGGATATGAATGAGATCGAGTTTACCGGTTCCTTTTAAGACAACATTGAGTTTTTTGGATTGTTGAATGAGGTTAAGTTGCTCAATATAGGCTGCACCAACCCCTTGACCAGGTACGGAAGTTGCTTTAGAAAATACACCAACAGAAATAATCTTATTGTTTTTCACATAAGTTATTATAGATGAAATACGATGATTCTACTTAAATATTAGTAAAATGCAGTTAAAGAAGGTGTAATTGTTCTTAAGTAGAGATATCTTGTTCTGGCGGCAACAATTTCAGGATCGGTTGTATCGTTTTGGAAAGCATTCTTTTGATCAGTAGTTAATGCATCATACTGGGTTTTTAATGAGGTCCAATCTAATCCAGCTTCTGTGCATAAACCTTGTTTATTTTCAGTTGCAGCAAGAAAATCAATTGCAAAAGTATAGGTTTGTCCGTTATTTGCAACAACATCGGCCACCGTCATATTAAAGGCAATACTTTCAATTTGACTATTACTTCCACCAGTTGGTAAGAAGGCGAAGTAGGATAGATTATTGTTTGTGCCCAAAATTGCAAATGAAGAAGAATTGAAAGATTGCGAAGTATTCGATACGGTTTTGTTACCAGCAGATGTTCCTGAAATCACACTGTAGTCAGCTGCAGTTGCATTAATAATTCTGGATGTACTTCCAACGTGAAGTGTATTGGATTGGCCAGTTTTTTGTGTGATTACGATAGAGCTTATCGTTCCTGGTAGTGGATTTATGTTATAGAGAGCTGAAGCATCTGATGTTAATTCAATGTTAGGTGTACCGGATGTATTTATTACTGCGTTTTTAACACCTAAATCAATTTGAACACCTGAAACTGTTATTGATCCTAAAACTTCGGAAGTGGAAGCGGTGCTCGTGCTAACGTTAGGAAAATTAGAGGGGGTAATGGTAAAAGTTAATGAGGCAGCGTTAACTTCAGTAGGATCGTTAACTGTGGTTGGTTGTGAGAAAACAATCCCCACAGCGGTTACCACCAATAAGCTACTGGTTAGAAATTTCTTTTTATAAATGGTCATACTAGCCCCCTAAAAAC
>JBEDGE010000105.1:0-2899 GCA_041174805.1 Bacillota bacterium | reverse complement strand
ATTTTAAAGAGCACGATTAAGGTTGCCGAATTGTTAGGTCATGAATACATTATTCATACCGATCTAGCAGGTAACAATCTCATCAGTAAAATTGATGCTTTGCACACTTATCGCATCGGCGATAGCATTCGCCTCGTGCTCAATTTAGAAAAAGCTCACATATTTGATCGAGAAACTCAAAAAACCATTATTTAAACCTGATTACTTTGAAAAACCATTGGTCATGCAATGGTTTTTTTATTGCTAAAATTTCTTAAAATATCGGTATAATTTGAATGGAAAATAAAGGGGTGACGGTTATGCGTACTTCAGGTGTTTTATTAGCAGTTTCTTCGCTACCATCAAAATATGGCATCGGTGACTTTGGCAAAGAAGCACATCAATTTATCGATTTACTTGTCAAAACTAATATGAAACTCTGGCAGGTATTACCCTTAAATCCTCTGGGATATGGTAACTCACCCTACCAACCTTATTCTTCAAAAGCAATGGATGAACTGTACTTATCATTAGATCTTCTTTATGATCAAGGACTGATTCAAAAACCAAAACCTTTCAAGGCGCTTGAAAGTAAAGTTCACTACGATGAAGTTAGGCAATATAAGAGCAAATATTACCAACAGGCCTTTAAAAAATTTAGACCTAACGCTGCCTATCAAAACTTCTTAAAGGAAAATCCTTGGGTTGAAATGTACGCGATTTTTGTCACTTTCAAAGAGTTGCATCAATTACAAATGTGGACGACGTGGCAAAAAGAATTTAAGTCTTATGTCAAAAACAAAGCGATTGATTTAACACCGTACTTACCTCGAATTCAATATCATCAAATGATTCAATACTTACTTTTTCAACAATTTTATGCCTTAAAAAATTATGCCAATCGTAAAGGGATTCAATTAGTTGGCGATATTCCAATCTATGTGGGTATTGATTCGATCGATGTCTGGATGAATCAATCACAATTTATGATTACCAGTGATGGAGAACCAACCCATATTGCTGGTGTTCCACCTGACTATTTCTCAAAAACGGGACAACGATGGGGTAATCCCCTTTATCGATGGGATGTCATGGAAAAAGATGGTTTTAAGTTTTGGATCGATCGTTTAGGATTTAACGCCACTTTGTTTGATATCATTCGTATCGATCATTTCCGGGCTTTTGATACGTATTGGAAAATTCCTGCAACCTGCCCTACTGCCGTTGAAGGGGCTTGGATAGAAGCTCCTGGTTATGCGTTGTTTGATACGATTTATAAACGTTTACCGAACATCAATATTATCGCTGAGGATCTTGGCGATTTACGACCTCAGGTTTTACAACTAAGAGATCACTATCATTTACCAGGTATGAAAATTTTCCAATTTGAATTCCCCATTTATCCTGATGGAAGTGGTCAGATGCCAAAGCCGATTTCGCCATCGTTTGTTGAAAACTCAGTAGCATACACCGGCACCCATGACAATCAAACGACGATGGGTTGGTATGCTGCTCTCAAACCAGCCTCACAAGAGCAATTAGCCATTTTCTTAAAACCATATGCTGGAACTGTTGCCGAAAAATTGGTTCAATTGACGCTTGAAAGTCCTGTAAAATACGCGATTTTACCAATGCAAGATTTGTTGTCACTCGATGATGCTGCAAGAATGAACGTTCCAGGAACGATTGGTTCACCAAATTGGGAATGGAAATTAAAAGATTTTTCTGCCTTCGAAAACTTGATTAAGAAAATTAAAACTTGGGTCATCAATTCAAAACGTGCCGATTGAAATTCGCTGTGGTATGACAAGTTTGGTGTGTTAAGATAAAAGCAGTTCATCCAAGGAGAATCATCCATGGCCACACCTCATATTCAAGCGACATTAGGGGATTTTGCAAAAACGGTATTAATGCCGGGTGATCCTTTGCGTGCGAAGTTTATTGCCGATACTTTTTTAAAAGATGTTAAGCAAGTGAATGCGGTAAGAAATATGTTTGGTTTTACCGGTCTTTATAAAGGTAAACGCGTCTCAATTATGGCCTCAGGTATGGGCATGCCGAGCATGGGTATTTATTCTCATGAACTTTACTCAAGTTTTGGCGTTGAAACCATCATTCGAGTTGGGACCACGGGTGCATACACAAAACAAGCAAAACTTTACGATATTATTATTGCCCAAGGCGCAAGTACAGATAGTAATTGGGCAAGTCAATTCCAACTACGAAATGGCAGTTTTTCAGCCTTAGGAAGCTATAACTTAGTGGAACACGCTGTCAAGGCTTGTCGTGATCATCGATTGCCCTTCCACGTTGGAAATGTTTTAAGTAGCGATGTTTTTTACGATGTTGACCCAGATAAATGGAAAAAATGGGAAGCCTTAGGTGTGCTTGGTGTAGAAATGGAAGCATATGCTTTGTACGCGAATGCTGCAAGATTAGGTAAGCAAGCTTTAGCAATGATGTCGGTGTCTGATTCCTTTCATTACAAAGAAATTCTTACCGCAGAACAACGCGAAGTTGGTTTGAAAAAAATGCTTGAAGTCGCCTTAGAAATCGCGCCATGAATATAGGCAATTTAACAAACTTACAACTTACAATTATCACCTTGCTCGGAACTTTTATATTGGTCTCAATTACATTTTTACTTTTACCATTCTTTAAACGCCAATACGCGATTCGAAATCTTCATAAGATATTCAATGAGAAAATTCACCGTTATGTTTTGGAAAGAGATTTTTATTTGATACCTCAAGTTAAAGTTAAATTACCAGGCAATCGCGATGTGATTATTGACCATCTCGTATTTGGAAATAAATATATTTATGCGATTAAAGATTTATATTTCCAAGGTGGACTACTCGGTAAAGGAAGCGATAAAGAATGGTCTTATTATGAATATAAATATCAAGAACCCAAATAT
>JBEDGE010000104.1:0-5244 GCA_041174805.1 Bacillota bacterium | reverse complement strand
ATTCTCGCGAGTTATGTTCTTCAAAATTTTTCTTTCTTAACCATTACGCTTATTGCATTATTTATTATTCTCGTGAATGTTTTTGTCGTTTTGAATGCGACAGAGTTAAAGGCCCGCATCGATTCGATGTTCCGCTTCGGTAAAAATCAAAGTTCAGCGAGTTTAATTAATTACGACAAAGAAATGATTTATGAACTCATTTATGATGCAGTTTCATTTATGTCTAAGAATAAAATTGGTGCACTTATCACCATTGAAAGAACGACAAAATTAGATAACTACACAAAAAATGGTGTGCTGTTAAATGCACCTTTATCTTCGGAAATGTTAACTACGATTTTTTATCCTGGTACACGATTACATGATGGCGCAGTAATTATTCGTGGTAGTTTTATTCTTGCTGCAAACGTTTATTACCAACCAACAACCAAACCAGTTTTAGGTAAATTAGGATCACGGCACCGTGCTGCAATTGGTATTTCTGAAGCTACGGACGCTGTGACCATTGTTGTATCAGAGGAGTCGGGTCGCTTGTCCTTGACATATGGTGGTCAACTTGAGCCTGTTTATTTGGATACGTTTAAACAAACGTTAGCCAACTATATTGAGAACAGGCCTCATTTTGAAAATAATTAATGGGAAAATACTTTGGAACGGATGGCTTTCGCGGTTTTGTTGGTGATCAACTAAATGCGAATCATGCTTATCGTATTGGTCGATATCTTGGCTCTATTTTAAAATCAACTGAAGCAATCTTTGTTGGACAAGACACCCGTATTTCTTCACCATTACTTGCCGACGCTTTGATGTCTGGAGCGATGGCATCTGGAGCCCGTATTATTGATTTGGGCGTTGTTACCACCCCAGCAATTTCTTATTTTTTACAACAAACAAAAAAAGGTTTTGGGGTGATGATTTCTGCTAGTCACAATCCTTATTATGATAACGGGATAAAATTGTTTAATCATGAAGGTGAAAAGTTAAATGGTGAGATCGAATTAGCCATCGAACATTATCTAGATTCACCAAACGATAACCTTCCATTTAAAACAGGTAAAGAAATCGGTACCATTGATCCGCAATCCAAAGACTACCTAATCAAGTATATTGAATTTTTAACCAACCTGTATGATTCTAAAAATCGTAAATTAAAGATTTTAGTTGATACTGCGAATGGTTCAGCTTATTCCATCGCTAAGACTTTATTTGACAAGCTTGGCGTGCAAGCAACTTTCATTCATCACCAACCTAATGGCACAAACATCAATGACCAATGTGGTGCCACCCATTTAAAGTCTTTGCAAACCCAGATACAAAAAGGAAAATTCGATTTGGGATTTGCTTTTGATGGCGATGCTGATCGGATGATTGCAGTGACAGGAGATGGAAAAGAAGTCAACGGGGATGCCTTGATTTATTTAAATAGCATGCATCTATTTTCCACACGAAAAAATATTAAGAAAAAAGTAGTGATAACGCAGATGAGCAATTTTGGTCTTAAGAAAGCTTTACAAGACCAAGGTATTGCATATCTTGAAACCAACGTCGGTGACAAATACGTTCAAGCAGCGTTAAAAAAGGAAAAACTTATACTAGGCGGTGAACAGTCGGGTCATGTCATTTTTTTAGATGAATTAAATACCGGTGATGGTTTACTTTCTGCGATTAAATTACTTAATATTCTTCAATCCACATCAAAGTCTTTATCAGAACTTGTGGTATCATTAAAACAATATCCGCAAGTTTTAAAGAATATTGCAGTGAGCAATAAACAAGAGGTTATGGCTCATCCGGCAATCATTAACTTAATCAAGGATATAGAAAAACGACTTGGACAACATGGACGTATTTTGGTTCGACCTTCGGGTACAGAATCATTGATTCGCGTGATGGTTGAAGCATTGGAACCCCAGCAATGTGACAAGTATGTACAAGAAGTCTTATCGTTAATCGAGAACACTTTTATCAATTAAGGGGGTCTTATTGAAATGTGTGGCATCGTTGGAACTGTCGGCGAAACAAAATTAAGAGATTATTTATTACACGGTTTGAAAAGCTTAGAATATCGAGGATATGACTCGGCTGGAACTGCTTTTTTAACGAAGGAAAAAATTGAAGTTTTTCGTTTACCTGGTCGGATTGATGATTTAAGCAAAGTGGTTCCTGCTACGATGCATGGCGCTGCAGGGATTGGTCACACACGTTGGGCGACCCATGGTGAACCTAATTTTGTGAATTCTCACCCCCATACTTCTCAAAAATCATATTTTACAATCGTTCACAACGGCGTGATTGATAATTTTAGAATGCTGAAAAAGAAACTTGAAAATCAAGGTTTTAAGTTTCAATCTGAAACGGATACAGAAGTGATTGCCAATTTAATGGAGATGCATTATTTAAAAGATTCTAAGCATGATCCTTTAACGGCGATAAAACACACCTTAGAAGATTTAGAAGGATCGTATGCTTTAGCGATTCTCTTTAAAGGTGATGACACCAAAGTTTATTTTGCAAAATTACATTCACCATTAGTCATTGGTAAGGGTAAAAATACGAATTATCTTGCCTCCGATTATGTCCCGATGTTAGATTATGCTACGTCGTATTACATTCTTGATGATTACCAATATGGTTACATTTCCCAAAAAGAAGTCGTGGTAAAACACCTTGATCCTAACGAAGAAAAACCACTTGTCTTTCATCAACCCGATATTAAAGTAACGGATATTGGTCTCAATGGTTACCCTCATTACATGCTTAAAGAAATTGAAGAATCTCCGGAAGTCATTCAAAGAATCATCGATAATTATGTCGATGGAAATAATTTTCTACTTGATGACGTACTTATTCAAAAACTCCAACAAGCCGATCAAATTATTTTCTTAGCATGCGGTACCAGTTATCATGCTGCTTTAGTCGGTCGACGATATTTTGAATCCATTGGCAAAACCAGTCGCGTTTATATAGCTTCTGAATTTGCCTATTACCCTGAAGTTAAGGGTAAAAATCCATTATTCATTTTTATCTCTCAAAGTGGTGAAACTGCTGACTTAATTCGCTGTGTCAAAATTATTCAACAACAAGGTAGTCCTATTCTAACGATCACCAATACGAAAGGGTCCTCGCTTGATCGGGCGAGTGATTTTACCCTCCTACTTTATGCAGGGATGGAAATTGCCGTTGCCTCGACCAAAGCTTATATTGCTCAAGTTGCCTTACTCGCAATCTTACGAGCAGCGATGATTAGCAATACTGAAATCATTACTGATTTAATTGAATCCATCAAAGCGATGAAAAATTTGATTGGCGCTAAACTTGAAATCAAAACCATCGCTGAATCGATTGCCAATCAACCCAATGTCTTTTTCTTAGGAAGAGGATTCGATTTTGATGTGGCGCTTGAAGCCTCATTAAAACTTAAAGAAATCACCTATATTCATTCGGAAGGTTTACCTGGTGGTGAATTGAAACATGGTCCGATTGCCCTGATTAAAGAAGGCGTACCCGTGATTGCTTTCGTTTCAGATCAAATTACCGCGGCTGCGATTCGCTCTAATTTACAAGAAGTCTTAGCCCGCGGTGCTAAAGTTTTTGTGATCAGTAATTTAGCTTTAGCAAAAGAAGATGATGCTTTTGTTACCAGTAATACAAAGGTATATTTATCGCCATTAATTAAAGCGATGGTAGGACAATACCTATCCTACTATGCAGCTTTATTCCTTGGTCGAGATATCGATAAGCCAAGAAACTTAGCAAAATCAGTCACGGTTGAATAAACAAATTAAAAACCTCTAGTAAAACTAGAGGTTTTTATTTGCATATAAATCGGATTTAACTATTCGCCTTTTTTCTTAACAACTGGTTTTTCATCGGTGATGACTTCTTTTAATGAGGCGATTAAACCAGTGACGTTTTGAATTTCAGAAGGAATGATTAATTTGGTTGCTGTACCATTGGCTACTTTTTCCAAAGCTTCAAAACCTTTTAAAGTTAAGAATGCAGCATCGGGTTTTGAACGATTAATTAATTCAACACCTTTGGCTTGCGCTTCAAAAATACGAAGGATTGCTTCCGCTTCCCCTTCAGCTTCGGTAATCTTTTTGATTTTAACAGCTTGGGCTCTTAACACGGCAGATTCCTTTTCACCTTCTGCTGTTAAGATTGCCGCTTGTTTTTTACCTTCAGCTTCAAGAATCGCTTCACGTTTTTGACGTTCTGCTCGCATTTGCTTTTCCATGGCTTCTTGAATATCACGTGGCGGAATAATGTTCTTTAATTCAACGCGATTAACTTTGATACCCCAAGAATCCGTTGCTTCTTCAAGCGTTTCCCACATCTTGTGGTTAATTCTGTCACGTGAGGTTAAGGTTTGATCAAGTTCAAGATCACCAATTAAGTTACGAAGGGTTGTTGCCGTTAAGTTTTCCATCGCGGAAAGCGGACGTTCAACACCATAGGTGAAGAGTTTTGGATCAGTTACTTGGAAATAGACAACGGTATCGATTTGCATCGTCACGTTATCTTTGGTGATGACAGGTTGCGGTGGAAAGTCATAAACTCTTTCCTTTAAGGAAATCGTTGCAACTTTAGAATCAATCACCGGAACGATGAGGTGAATACCTGCAACTAAAGTCTTGTGATACTTACCTAAGCGTTGCACGAGAACGGTGGTTCCTTGTGAAACGATGACAATGGAGCGAATTAAGATAATCAATAAAACAAAAAAGATAATACCTAAGAAGAATAATCCAATGCCTGCCGCTGATGAAAATAAAGTCATACTATTTACCTTCTTTCTTTTTGATAACGGATAATTTGTTACCGTTTATCGATTTTATTGTTGCATATTCTCCAGCTTTAAAAGTCGCATCTTGATCACTAATCAGTTTCCAACGGACATCACCATGCATGCCCATACCTGACAATTTAGGACCAAAACCCTTTTCAACTAAAATATCTTGGCCAATCAATGCATCCGCATTCGTAGGAATCGTAGGACGGTTTGCCACCTTTTTTACAAAAGGTCTTGTTAAAATCAAAAGCACAACACTGGTGATTGTAAAAATAAGTATTTGCCAAACAATACCAACTTGAAATAATGTTGCAAAAAGTAATGCAATCAAGGCCCCTCCGGCAAACCAGAGTGAAACAAGTTGCGGTTCTAATGATTCAACAATGACGGCAACAAAAAACACCACGACCCATAAAATAATACCAACTAATTGGAGATCAATTGTTGTGAAA
>JBEDGE010000103.1:0-12997 GCA_041174805.1 Bacillota bacterium | reverse complement strand
TTAGAATTTGGTTATAGCGAAGCAATGATACTTTTAAGTTTAGAAGATGCTATTTCTAAACAAAAAAAATCGATTAGGTTTATGGATAAATATTTACAAAAGCAAACCATGAAAGAAAATTTTAATCAAGAAGGTCGAACGACCTCACAACAAGCTCCACATCAAGATATTCAAAAAACAATCGCTAAGATTTCTGAAAACCTAGATCATGGATCTAAACAAAAGAAGTAAGATTCTTCGATACCTAGATCAGCAATACCCTAATGTGGGATGCGAATTATGGTATCGCAAAGATTATGAACTTTTAATTGCCGTGGTCCTCTCTGCCCAGACCACCGATCAATCCGTTAATCGCGTCACACCTACCTTATTTAAAACATTTCCTCGATTAGAAGATTTAGCGACTGCACCCATTCATGCTATCGAAAACATTATTCAATCCATCGGTTTGTTTCATACGAAAGCCAAACACATTAAAGCAATTGCCAATAGTTTAATTAACGAACACCATGGTCATGTTCCATCGGATAAAACATTATTGACTCAGTTACCAGGGGTTGGTGTTAAAACCGCAAATGTGATCCGAGCAGAGCTTTTTAAAATTCCTGAGATTGCTGTTGATACCCATGTCTTTCGCTTATCTTGGCGACTCGGTATTTCAAAAAAAACCGATTCGGTCACCACAACCGAAAGAAAATTAAGAAAAGCATTTCCTGAGAATCGTTATATCAAACTTCATCATCAACTAATACATTTTGGTCGATACGCTTGCCAGGCAAAAAAACCATCTTGTCAGGGATGTCCCTTACAATCGATATGTAAGGAACCTCATAAAAACTTAGAAAAACCAATCATCAATCGCGGTTAAATAATCAATACGAGGTTGAAATGCAATTTGAATTCTTTTTCCTTTATTTTTAATCCAACGATAGGGTAACGATTGCCGCGTTTCTTTTTCTAGAAATTGTAGAAAGTCTATTCCTTTTAGTGCATATACTTCATCTTTTTTGGTAAATGAAATCAGTAAAAAAGCAATGCCGCCTTGATCAATAATCCTTTGTAAATGAAGGCGTTGGTGAATGGTGATATTGGCAATAGCTAAAGAAGTGGTAGATTGGGTTGACTTAGCTTCAAAATCTAAATACTTACCACGATAGATGCCGTTATAATCGGTTGTAGATTGTTTTTCAAAGTACGCATGGGTGATCTTCGCTCCGCGTTGATAATCGACTTTTACCACATTAATGGGCGTTGGTCTCTTTGTAATGACAGCCCGTTTGGTTTCTAAATAAAACTGATTGGATAAATTGATTTCCTTTTCAAAATCCATCCCACGATTTTTATAGGAGTTGATAGAAAGTTTTTTAAGGTTTTGTTTTAGTTTTGTTTGACCGGGTTTTTTTACCCCATTTGGGTATTGAATCATCCTAAGTATTCCTTGATATGAGAAATGAAAACTTCTTTGTTAATCGGTTGATCTTTTAATACCAACTGAATCATTTGTTTTACAGGTTCGGGCACATGGCGAAGTGACTGAAAGACCTTGATATATTCCTCAAGTATAATATCTTTTCGCTCAAGTACTTTTCGATAAAGTATCATTAAATTTTTTGCATCGTCCAAAGGTTGATGATGGACCCCTTGAAAGTTTTCCTTAAATACTAATAGATTGTTAATTAAGGATAAGGGGTTGCCATTTTGATCTTTAATGAATTCACTAAGGAATAATGAGAAATCAATTAAATTTTGGGTAACGTTCTTCACAATCTTTTCGTCCGCATCCGGTGAGTAATGAAAGGATTGATGAAAGATTCGACTATCATGATTACCAAAAACGATGAATGCAGTTTTGTTAAAGTTTTTACCAACATAGTTTCGTAGAGCAAGCATGGCCTTTGCATAACTAACGCCCTTATCAACAACATCAACTTCAGTGATATTCGTTAATTGCGTAACATAACGACCAACTTCTTTTTTGGGTCTGACTAAATGAAACATACCCTTGTAGGATTTCTTAATGGTTAAATCTTCGTTTAAAGTCGCTTTGATGGCAGCGATGGCAATTAATTCATGGGATTGTTGTGTTCCCTCAAGATCGAGAAAAACAACCGTACGTCGATGAGCAAGTAACTTCGCTAACTTTTTCATAAGTTCATTTTATTATATACTCACTTTTTGTTTCAATCCTTTATAATATGAGCAAGTTATGAAGAAAAACCTTACTTCTGAAAGCATTCTTAATAAAAAATTCTCGCCTGATATGAAGGGTTATAACGGGCATGAAGTTGATTTATTCTTAGATCAAATCTTACAAGATTATCGCCAAATTGAGTTATTTATCAAACAAGAATTACCCATCTTAGAACAGCAAGCACAACTTGTTCAATCCTTAAAGAAGAAAATTTCTGACCTGGAGATTCAAGTCGCTGATATGAAAGATAAAGTAAAAGTTATTAATGCCAATAAAACTGTGGAAATTAATCAGGACAACTTTCTTTTGGTTAAGAAGATTGGTATTTACGAAAAAGAACTATTTAAACTCGGGATTGACCCAAATAAGTTAAAATAAACTTGGTAACCCGGATGATCGCTAGGATATCCTAGAGGAAAGTCCATGCTCGCACGGGCTGTGATGTCCGTAGTGTTTGTGCTAACGGAACGAATAACGTTAGGCATATGGCAACATATGACGGCGGTCCCTCCCCTTACCGTAAGGTTGGGCGATACCTGAAAGTGCCACAGTGACGAAGCTAGTTGGAAACGACTAGGTGCAACGAGGCAAACCCCACGAGCGAGAAACCCAAATTTGGTCGGGGAAGGAGGAACCACTAATCGAAGTGGAACCTTCCTATCGCAAGATAGAGATAAATGATCATCGATTACAGAACATGGCTTACAGGGTTACCAGAAAAAAAGGATTATGAATTTACCTAATCGAATCACCCTTGCACGATTTATGCTTGTTTTAATTATGATTGGCGTTATGGTGTTTCCCTATGAAACGGTTTCAAATGTAAACTTAGGTTCAACCCTTATTCCTTTACCCTATTTTGTTGCATTGGTTTTATTTGTGGTCGCTTCCTTTACTGACTTCTTAGATGGTTATCTAGCACGAAAACTAAATTTAGTTACTAATTTTGGAAAATTCCTTGACCCTTTTGCTGATAAAGTTCTAACAAATAGTGCTTTCATCTTACTGATGATTACGCCAAATTGGGTTGAAATTGAACTCATTCGTGTTCCTGCTTGGATTGTGATCATCATGATTATTCGCGACTTAGCAGTCGATGGTATTCGTATGATCGGTGTTTCCCAAGGAAAAGTAATTGCAGCGAATAAGATTGGAAAATTAAAAACAGTTATACAAATTATCGCGATCATTTCTGTATTTTTAAATGATGCTCTATTTGCATTTTTAAATTTACCCAATGGATTCACGATTACAGATTTCATACTCTATCTCGCTGCTTTAATTTCTTTGATTTCCTTAATCTCTTATCTTTACAATAATCGTGGTATTTTTAATTCGCATGAATAAATTAATACAAACAATTGTCGATCAAAAATTAACGATTCAAACCATTGAAAGTTTTACCGGTGGTCGCCTTGCCAGTCACTTTATTAAACATGCTGGCGCATCAACATGGTTTAAACAAGGTTTGGTTTTGTATCAACTCGAAGCCAAAGCTCAATTTTTAGGTATCAGTATGGATGCGATTCGCGACATAGATCCGGTATCCGAAGTATTAGTAAAAAAGTGTCTAAGTAAGGCGCTATCGACTTCTCCAAATTCAATCATTATCATGACAACGGGTAATGCTGGTCCTTCGATTCAAGGCAAACATCCTGTCGGTGATTTTTATGTCGGCATTAGCGATGGAAAGCACGAACTAATAAGATTAGGTCATGCCAAGGGTTCAAGGGTAAACATTCAACAAGCTGGTCTAAAAATGGCAACCCAAATGTTAGAAGACTTTATAAGCACCTATTATAGTGTGTCCCCTAAATAGTTGTTATAGTATAAAGGACAAAAAAGGATAAGGTTATGGCAAAAGAAAAAGAAAAAAAAGACGTAAAAGATGAAGCCCTTGAAGAAGCATTACGTAATATAGAAAAAACCTATGGTAAGGGTGCAGTGATGAAATTAGGTGAAAGACCTGAAACTGCAGTCGATACAATTCCTACAGGTTCTCTCTCTTTGGATATGGCACTTGGTGTTGGTGGTTACCCCAAAGGACGGATTATCGAGATTTTTGGTCCTGAATCCAGTGGTAAAACCACCCTTGCACTGACCGCGATTGCAGAAGCGCAAAAACGTGGTGGTCGTGCCGCCTTCGTCGATGCCGAACACGCGATTGATCCTGTCTATGCTAAAAAACTTGGTGTTAATATCGATGAACTCATTCTTTCTCAACCTGATAATGGTGAACAAGCGCTTGAAATTGTTGAAATGTTGGCGCATTCAAATGCGATCGATTTGATTATTGTCGACTCAGTTGCCGCCTTAGTTCCTCAAGCAGAATTAGATGGAATGATGGCAGACAATCAAGTTGGTTTGCAAGCAAGATTAATGTCCAAGGCGATGCGTAAACTTGCTGCGGTTTTGAATAAATCCAATTGTACGGTCATCTTTATCAACCAATTAAGAGAAAAAGTAGGGATCGCCTATGGTAATCCTGAAGTGACTTCGGGTGGCCGGGCCTTAAAGTTTTATGCTTCAGTTCGGATTGATATTCGTCGTTCAGAGGCTATCAAGGTTGGCGAATCCATCATTGGTAATATGGTGAAAATTAAGATCGTCAAAAACAAAGTGGCACCCCCCTTCATTACTTCTGAAATCGAACTACTATTTGGTCAAGGCTTTTCAAAGACTGGGGAAGTGCTTGATAAGGCTACTGACCTGGGCATGATAAAGAAAATGGGTTCATGGTATGAACTTGAAGGCACTCGTTTAGGTCAAGGTCGTGATAATGCCAAAGAATATTTAAAAACGCATCCAGATATCTTAGAAAAACTCGAAAAAAGAATTAAAACCGGAGAAATTTAATGAATTGAAACCTCTAGGAACAACCTAGAGGTTTTTTTATCATAGGCAAAAGGTAAATCTTTTGCTATCATAAAGAAGTATCTTCGGATACTGGATATAGATTCGCATTCGTCGTTTAGAAACTTAACCAGGATTAAACCTGATAAAAGCAACATATTATTCCAACATTTAAACGAAGTTTTGTGATTTTTTTATACCAACACAATTAAAAGGGACATCACTCGTCATGATGCTTTCCTCTATTGAAAGGAGACGTTTTTATGGTCGATATTTCGATTTTAATATTATTATCCATTCTTGCATTGATTATTGGGGTTATTTTGGGGATTTTAATCTACTTTAGTTTGCCTATCTTTCGGGCTAAGGAAGCAACCAAAAAGGCTGCTAAACTCATCAAAGATGCCGAAATTAAGGCTGATCACATTGTCAAGAATGCCCAACTTGATGCCAAACAAACCGTGTATGAGTTAAAACAAGAAGCTGACAAGGAAATTAAAGAAAGAAAACAAGAAGTTAACACTTATGAAAATAAACTCTTTAATCGCGAACAAAGTATTGATCGCCGAGATCAAGCCTTGATGCAAAAAGAGAAAAATCTTGAAGAAAAGATTGAACTCCAGCAAAAGCGAATGAAAGAAATTGAAAGAAAAGAAGAAGTTCTTCAATTAAAGTTGGATTCCATTATTCATGAACTGGAAAAAGTCTCCGGAATGTCATCTCAAGAAGCCAAAACTGAAATTCTTAATCGTGTTGAAGCTAAATTAAGTAAAGAAATTGCAGGATTAATTAAAACACGAGAACAAGAAGCCAAAGATCAAGCTCAAACCATGGCGAATGAAATTTTAGGGATGACCTTAAATCGCTACGCGCAAGACTTTGTCACCGAACGCACTGTGTCAGTTGTCAGCTTACCAAGTGATGAAATGAAGGGTCGTATTATTGGCCGAGAAGGTCGAAATATTCGTTCCCTTGAACAAGCCTTAGGGGTTGATTTAATTATTGATGATACGCCTGAAGTAATTACCGTCAGCTGCTTTGATCCGATTCGTCGTGAAACCGCAAAGCGTACCTTAGAAATCTTATTAAAAGATGGCCGAATTCAACCATCAAGAATTGAAGAAGTGGCAGCAAAAGTGAAGAGTGAGCTTGGTGAAATTATGCATAAAGCAGGACAAGAAGCAGCCTTCCGTTTAGGTTTAGGCAATATTCACCCTGAATTATTAGACTTAGTCGGTCGCTTGAAATACCGCACCTCTTATGGTCAAAATGCTTATGACCATTCAATTGAGGTCGCTAAGTTATGTGGCATCATGGCAGCGGAAATGGGTATTGATCAAAACATGGCTAAACGTGCTGGTTTACTCCATGACGTCGGTAAGGCTATTGATTTTGAAATGGAAGGAAGTCACGTTGAATTAGGAGCAAGATATGCTCGTAAATATAATGAACCGGATGTGGTTCTTAATGCGATTGAATCTCACCACGGCGATACTGAAATTAAATATGTCATTTCTCACTTAGTGATTGCTGCTGATACCTTATCTGCAGCCCGTCCTGGTGCAAGAAGTGAAACCTTAGAAACGTATGTTAAGCGTCTAGAACAATTAGAAAACATTTGCAAATCCTATGAAGGTGTTGCTCAAAGCTATGCGATGCAATCTGGTCGAGAAGTACGAATCATGGTTGTCCCCGATAAAGTCGATGATGCAACCGCAGTGAAATTAGCAAGAGATATTAAAGATCGTATTGAAGCAGAAATGACCTATCCTGGTCAAATTAAAGTATCGGTTATCCGAGAATATCGTGCGATTGAAACAGCAAAATAAATCTTCATGAAGTGGCTTTTTATCGGAGATATTGTTGGTAGTTTTGGCCGCTTAATGGTGGCCAAACATTTACCTAAACTTAAAGAAAGCCTAGGATTAGATTTTGTCATTGCCAATGCTGAGAACGCAAGTCATGGCAAGGGATTAATGCGAAAGCATTATGAAGAATTATTGGCCAGTGGCATTGATGTGATGACCCTTGGTAACCACTATAATGCCAAAGGTGAAATACGAGATTATTTAGATCAAACGGTAAGTTTAGTTCGTCCATTGAATTTAAAACATACCTATCCAGGTGTAGGAACTCTCGTCTTTAACATTCAAGATAAGCGTATTCGTGTCACAAACATTTTAGGTCAAGCATTCATGAATGAAGAAGTTCACAACCCATTTGACGCTTTACAAGGTATCCTTGAAAAAGAAACTTCCACGCACCTCCATATTGTCGATTTCCACGCAGAAGCGACAGGTGAAAAATATGCAATGGGTTATGCGTTTAGTGGCAAGATTACTGCTTTATTTGGAACCCACACGCATGTACAGACCAATGATTTAAGATTATTAGATAAAACCACGTTGTTTATTTCAGATGTTGGTATGACGGGCCCTTATAATGGGATCCTTGGTGTTAAAAAAGAAAATATTATTCAACGCTTATGGAAGCAAGAAAAAACGGTGTATGAATTAGCCGAAGATGGTGAAAGTGTTTTGTCTGCAGTTTTTGTGGAAACCAACCAACACGGGTTACCGATATCCTATAAAACCATTCAGATAACAGATAAGGTAAAATAATTTTATGGCAGATCAAAAATTAAACATTACCGAAAAACCGGATTTAGATAAAGCTCGTTCTCGGGTTAGACAAGAAATTCCTGTCGTTCGCGATGAGATTGTTGTCCCTGAACGTCTCATTCAATATGCTCAAGGAAAGAAATATTTCATTCGTACCTATGGTTGTCAGGCGAATGTCCGCGATGAAGAAAACATGCGAGGACTTTTAGAACTGACTGGCTTTACCTCAGTTGATGATGAAAAATTAGCAGATTTTGTCATTATTAATACATGTGCTATTCGTGAAAATGCTGAAGATAAAGTGTTTGGTGAGCTCGGCATTTTAAAAGGGTTAAAGGCCATCAAGCCAGAAATGTTAATCGCCGTTAGTGGTTGCATGGTTCAACAAACCCATATCGTGGATACGATCACTCAAAAATACCGTCACGTTGATTTAATGTTTGGAACGCACAATATTCATCACCTCTTAGAATTACTCGATGAAGCCATTACCAAAAAGGTTAGAGTCGTAAACGTTCCATCAAAATATGGTGAAATTGTTGAAAATATGCCTTCCAAACGAAACCATCGCTTTAAAGCGTTTGTGAATATCATGTTTGGTTGTGATAAGTTTTGCACGTATTGTATTGTTCCCTACACCCGAGGAAAAGAACGTTCACGGTTAATGGATGATGTCATCAAAGAATGTAAAGAACTCGTCGAGCAAGGTTATCAAGAAATTACACTTGTTGGTCAAAATGTCAATTCCTACGGCAAAGATTTTAAGAATGGAACAACCTTTGCTCAATTATTAGAGGCTGTTGCCTTAACCGGCATTCCTCGCTTACGCTTTATGACGTCACATCCTTGGGACTTTACGGACGAAATGCTCGATATGATTGCAAAATACGATAATATTATGAATCATATCCATCTTCCTTTTCAGGCTGGTGATGACATGATTCTCAGATTGATGGCAAGACGATATACGGTTGCTTCCTATTTAGATTTAGTCAAGAAAATGCAAACCAAAATCCCTCAAGTCACCTTAACAACCGATATCATTGTCGGTTTTCCAAATGAAACCGAAGCGCAATTTCAAGGCACCTTAGACTTGGTAGAAAAAGTAAAATTTGATGCCACATTTACTTTTATTTATTCCCCACGAAAAGGTACCCCCGCCCACAAAATGTTGGACAATGTTCCATATGAAGAAAAACAAAAACGTTTCTATCGACTTAAGGAATTAGTTGATCGCATCGCGAAAGAAAAATCCGATTTGATGGTCGGTCAAACCTATACCGTTCTTGTCGATGGTGTTAGTAAAAACAATCCCGATAAATTATCCGCCTATACAGAAAGTAATAAACTCGTTCACTTTAAAGGCGATGCTGCCCTTGCCGGTAAACTTGTTCGCGTGCGAATTGATGAAGCAAATACATATACCTTATTTGGTACCTTAATCGATGACCAAGCTTGAGTCCCTTGTGGATCGATTAGCCAAAGCCCTTCAAGATTTACCGGAGGTTAAACAATTTTTTTTATTGAGAGAACAAATCCTTAAGGATCCTTTTTTAAACGAACAACAAGAGCAAATGAAACATCACCAAAAATTGATGATGAAACATCTTGCGGATCAAGTTATTTATCAAACGCATCAATCCGCTTACCGTCAACACCAACAAGCCTTTGATGAACACCCTTTGGTGCAAAATTACGTGAGTCTAAAAGAACAACTTTCACCTTTATTAAACGAACTTCAAGCGATTATTGAATAGGCATTTCAACGCCTTTTTGGTATGATGAATTCATAATTTATATGAAGAAAACGTCTGCTCCTTACACACCGATGATGATGCAGTACTTGCAAATTAAATCGCAGTACCCAGACACTTTAATTTTCTTCAGACTTGGTGACTTTTATGAACTATTTTTTGAAGATGCGAAAGTTGCATCCCGGGAATTGTCTTTAGTTCTAACGGGCAAAAGTGCTGGTCAAGAAGAACGTGTACCGATGTGTGGCATTCCTTTTCACGCATATAAAGGGTATGTTAAAAAGCTCATTGATAAAGGTTATAAAGTAGGCATTGTTGAACAAATGGAAGATGCTAGCGTTGCTAAAGGTCTTGTCCAAAGAGATGTTACGCAAATCTATACCCCTGGATCGTTTATAGATGATCAACAAACCGCCCATAACTTTTTGGTTGCCGTTCATGAGGATCCTCATTGTTATTGGATCATTTTTGGGGATATTAGTACGGGTGAAGTCTTTAGTGATTTTATTGAGAAACAACCTAATATTTTGATGGGTTATTTACAAAAACTCTCAACCCATGAAGTGGTGATGAATCGCTTGACCTCGACGTTGATTCAAGAACCGATACAGACCCTTGGCATGTCTATTGTAATTTTAGAATTGGATCAAGATTCTCAATCACCTGAACAATACGCTTATCAACTTTGGTTGAATTACGTTCAATCCATTCTCAAAAAGTCTGTACCATTCCTTAGACCTTTTATTCCCATTTATCAGGATAAGATTTTAAAAATGGATGCGGTTTCTCTTTCCAATCTTGAAGTCTTAGAATCTTTAAAACAAAAAACGGTTCAAGGATCACTCTATTGGGTGTTAGATCAAACTAACACACCGATGGGATCGCGATTACTAAAACAATGGTTGATGCGACCAAGTGCCCATCTTCCGACGATTGTCATGCGTCATCAAATGGTTAAATCCTTCCTGGATCAATTTCTTACGCTTGAAAGTATCCGTGAAATTTTAAAATCAATTTATGATATTCCACGGATTATTTCAAAACTTCATTTAAAACAACTAAACGCGAGGGATTTAATCTCACTTAAAAAATCCTTAGAACCGATCCATGATGTAAAGAAATTATTAACAAGTTTTCCCGATACGCTTTCCCAATCTCTTGCATCCTCCATTCAAGTTTTTCCTCAACTTATTGAATTGATTAACCAAGGCATTCAGGATGAACCTCCTGTCAGTATCAAAGATGGTGGACTCATTAAAGTTGGATTTAATGCTGAGTTAGATCATTGGATGTCGTTAGCTAAGGGTGGAAAAAAAGCATTAATTGAACTCGAATTGAAAGAAAGAGAACGAACGGGTATTAAGAACTTAAAGGTTGGTTATAACCAAGTCTTTGGTTATTTTATTGAAATTTCCAATGGTCAATTGTCTGCGATTAAACCAGAGTTTGAATATGAACGAAGACAAACATTGGCCAATGGTGAACGTTTTATTAATCGCCCCTTAAAAGCGTTAGAAAGTCAATTGTTACAAGCAGAAGAAATGCAAAAGAAATTGGAAGAATCGATTTTTCAAAACGTGGTAGAAAAAATAGAACCCTTCACACATGACTTACAAATCTTAGCTCAAAAACTTTCAGAATTAGATGTCTTATCCACGTTTGCAAATGTCAGCAGAACCTATCAATTTGTCCAACCTACTTTTACAGAGGATAAGGCATTTAATATTCAACAAAGTCGTCACCCAGTGATTGAAAAAGCTTTAAAAAAATCTGTGTTTGTTGCCAATGATTTTGAAATGGATTCCCATACCAATACCCTTCTCATCACCGGCCCGAATATGGGCGGTAAATCGACGTATATGCGTCAAATAGCTTTGCTCATGATTATGGCGCAAATTGGGTGTTTTGTTCCTGCCAAGTCTGCAAATTTAATGTGGTTAGACGCTATTTATACCCGGATAGGTGCTAGTGATGACTTAATGGGTGGCCAATCCACCTTTATGATGGAAATGACTCAAACAGAATTTGCACTTAGTCACGCAAGCGAAAGAACGCTTTTAATTTTTGATGAAATTGGTCGGGGAACTGCGACCTATGATGGTATGGCCTTAGCCCAATCCATTATTGAATATGCAACTTCCCAACTCAAAGCAAAGACATTATTCTCTACGCATTATCATGAACTTACACAATTAGAAAAGTCTTTACCGCAACTGAAGAATATCCACGTAGCTGTTCATGAAGAAAATGATACAATCACATTTTTATATCAAGTCAAACCGGGATCCATGAGTCAATCCTTTGGTATCCATGTCGCTCAGCTTGCGCAACTGCCTCCAAGTTTGATCCAACGCGCTAAGACCATCTTATCTACGTTGGAAAAATCACCTCCTATCGCAGTGAAACCTATTCAAGAAAATAAACATCCTCTTGTAAAAGCCCTCCAAGATATTGATCCATTAACTTTATCGCCGATGGAAGCACTGCAAGTGCTCATTGCATTAAAGAAAAATTATCGTTAAAGGTTTCTTATGGGAAAGATCAAACTTTTAGATAGTCAATTAAGCAATATGATTGCAGCTGGTGAAGTCGTTGAACGGCCAGCAAGCGCGATTAAAGAATTAATTGAAAATGCCATCGATGCGCATGCTACAAGAATCGAAGTCATGATTGAACATGCTGGGCGGATTTTGATTGAAGTTAGAGACAATGGTGAAGGCATGGACCGTGATGACTTATCGCAATCAATTCTTCGCCATGCCACCAGTAAAATCAAAGATGAGTATGATTTTTTTAGAATTAAGACTTTAGGTTTTAGGGGAGAAGCATTACCCTCGATTGCCAGTGTGTCTCAATTAACCATCGAGTCTTCAACCGGGCAAGGTCCTGGTTATCAATTAAAGTCCACGGATGGCAACGTCGAAATTTTACCTATCTCCAGTCGAAAAGGTACGACTGTGAAGGTTGAGAATTTATTTTTTAATACACCTGCTCGTTTAAAATTTTTAAAAAATGATTATGTGGAAACAGCGAATATTATTGATGTCGTTTCACGTATCGCCTTAGGCCATCCAAGCATTTCCTTTACGTTGTTTATTGATGGTAAAAACTCATTCGTCACGGATGGACGTGGGGATGTTTTACACGTCATTAGTCAAGTTTTTGGCCTACAAACTGCAAAGCAATTATCACCGTTTTCTTTGACAACGCATGATGTCAAGATCACCGGCTATTTAGGGTTACCAAGTTTAGCTAAAAGTCATCGTTATAGTATGTACACTTTGGTCAATGGTCGTTCAGTGACCTTACCAAAAATCAATCAAGCCCTTTTAGAAGCTTATCGTCCTTACTTACCCCCTGTTCGATATCCATGGCTTTTTCTTCATCTGACCGTTGATCCAAGTTTGGTTGATGTAAACGTTCATCCCACTAAAAAAGAAGTACGCTTATCTAAAGAAGATCAACTTAAAACATCTTTAGTTCCAGCGATAAGACAAACGTTATCTTCATTAAATCTATCCCCAAGCGAATCTACTTTTGTTGAAAAAAATTCAACCTATTTATCCCAACAAACGCCG
>JBEDGE010000102.1:0-4046 GCA_041174805.1 Bacillota bacterium | reverse complement strand
CTTATACCTTGGTTGAGCTCATTAAGATAAAATGAATTCCAATAGAGGTGAATTATGGCAAAACTCCCACTCCACGAAGAACATGTTAAATTAGGTGCAAAAATAGTCTTTTACGGTGGCTTTACGATGCCACAAGAATATAAAGGTTTGGTTGCAGAACACCGTGCTGTTCGTCAATCGGCAGGCGTCTTTGATGTTTCCCATATGGGCCGAGTCTATGTGAACGGAAAAGATGCATTACCCTTTGTTGAATCCTTGGTTACCAATCAAATCCAAGGGCAACCACAAAACAAAGCAATTTATGCACTCATGTGTAATGAACAAGGCTATCCAATTGATGATTTAATTGCCTATGTTTTTAACCCTAAGAAAATTTTACTGGTGATTAATGCTATTAATGCACAAGTGGATCTTGAATGGATGAATCAACACAAAGGTAATTATGATGTTCAAATTGAAGTGGTGACAAACACACTTCTTCAACTTGCCTTACAAGGCCCTCAATCTGAAGCAGTTCTTCAAGACAAGATCACGAAGAAAGTTGAATTAAGTCAACTTAAATTTATGACCTACCAGGTCACGCATTATCAAGGAAAAGAGTTAATTATTTCAAGATCTGGTTACACCGGTAGTGATGGATTTGAATTATATGGTGATTTTAATACGATTCAATCGCTATGGATTGCTCTAATCAATGACTCGAGAGTATCTCCTTGTGGCTTAGGTGCACGAGATACGCTTCGTTTTGAAGCAGCATTGCCACTTTATTCCCATGAAATTTCCGAGCATATTTCTCCAATCGAAGCCGGTCTTAACTTCGCTGTAAAAACTCAAAAAACTTTTATTGGTAAAGATGCATTAGTGTCACAAATTCAAAAAGGTGTTAAACAAAAACTCGTCGGAATTGAACTGCTGGGCAGAGGGGTGGCAAGAGCGGAATATCCAGTTCTCGTCCAAGGTAAACAAGTGGGTGTGATTACGACTGGTTATATTCTTCCAGATTCAACGAAAGCTTTGGCGATGGCCATCCTAGAAACGCCCTTTACAGCGATAGGAACGAAGGTCACCGTGATGATGAGAACCACACCTATTGAAGCGGTGGTTCGTGATATGATATTCATGCAGAAACAATATAAACGTTAGGAGAAATGTATGAGTGAAAAAAAATACTCACCATCACACGAATGGGTTGTTTTAGAAAAGAATATTGCAACGATCGGTATTACCGATTATGCCCAAGGTAGTTTGGGGACGATTGTCTTCGTTGATCTACCGACTGTTGGTAAAAAGTTTAAAGAAAATGATGTTTTTGGAGTGGTTGAATCGGTCAAGGCTGCATCAGATTTATATATTCCAGTATCGGGCGAAATTGTTGAAGTGAATACTGCTTTAGTGTCGAGTCCCGATTTAATCAATCAAGATGCTGAAAGCAACTGGATTATCAAAGTAAAAATCTCTAATCCTTCTGAATTAAATCAATTGTTATCTAAAGCCGCTTACGACGCCTTACCTAAGTAGTTCATTGGAGGCGTAAAGCATGTTTAAATATTTGCCTTTAACCGAGGCTGATCAACAATCCATGTTGAAGGTTATTCGCGTACAAAAAATGGATGATTTACTCCATGATATACCTTCTACCATCCGCTTAAAAAAACCTTATCAAATCCTACCAAGATTATCTGAAAGTCAATTAAGAAAACACTTAAAAGCAAATCAAGGGCAAGTGCTTCAATCCTTTAGAGGTTATGGAGTTTATGAACATGAAAGACCTGCGATTATTGATGCCATTAGTTCTCGACAAGAATTCTTAACTTCCTACACACCTTATCAACCTGAAGTTGCGCAAGGAACCCTTCAATATATTTTTGAGTGGCAATCCATGATTACGCAATTAACAGGTATGGATGTTTCCAACGCATCGATGTATGACGGTCCAACTGCATTATCGGAAGCAATGATGATGGCTGTTGCTGTTACGTCGATTAAACGCATTATCGTGGCATCGGCTTTACTTCCCCAAGCTGAAGAAGTGATTAAGACCTATGCTAAACATCGCGGTGTAACTTTAACAATCCTACAACCTAAAGATGGTTTAATCGATCAAACTCAACTCCATAAAGAATTGGAAACACCCTTTGCAGGTGTGATTTTTTCATATCCAAATCGCTTTGGTTTAATCGAGTATTTTGATAAGTTATCACCATTAATCAAAGCCAAAAAAGCATTGGTGATTTCATATAATGATCCTTTTGCCTTAGCAAGATTGAAAACGCCTCGAGAATTGGGCGCTGACATCGTTTGTGGTGAAGCGCAATCGTTAGGACTCAATCCTAATTTTGGTGGCCCCTATTTAGGTTATCTCACAACGCTCAATGAATGGGTGAGAAAAATGCCGGGTCGCATTTGCGGATATACCAAAGACAATCGTGGACAAAGAGGATTTGTCTTAACGCTTCAAACCAGAGAACAACATATTCGTCGTGAAAAAGCGAACTCCAACATTTGTTCCAATCAATCCTTACTTGCCTTGCAAGCAACCATCTATATGAGTGCCATGGGTAAAAAAGGATTGGTTCAAGCCTTTGACCAAGCCTGTTTAGTCACCCGATATCTTGTTGATCAATTAATCCTTACTGGTTTATTTACTAAAACTTTCAAAGCTCCTTACGCGTATGAATGCACCTTAACTTCAAAGATTGATGTGAAAAAATTAGAAAAAGCACTTGTTCAAAAAGGTATTTTATTTGGATTCCCAATCAACACTAATCAAGTTGTAGTTTACGGTAGTGAAACCAAAACAAAGGAAGACATCGATGCACTGGTCCAAGCAATCAAGGAGGTGCAACATGACTTACACTAAATTAATTTTTGAATTATCTTCACATGGTCGTGTGGGTTACCAATTACCTGAAAGCAATATCAGTAAGACCAACGAAGCGAGCTTAGATGCTTCTTTATTCCGTCAAGAAACAGCATCCTTACCAGAAGTGAGTGAACTTGATATTGTTCGTCATTACACCAAAGTCTCACAAAAGAATATTGGTATTGAATCTGGATTCTATCCACTTGGGTCATGCACGATGAAGTACAACCCCAAAATAAATGATGAAATGGCGAGTTTAGATGGTTTTAAACTGATACATCCTACTCAACCACTCGACACCGTTCAACCTTTATTGAAGATCTATTACGATATGGCCAATATGTTAAACGAAATCACGGGTATGGGGGGTACATCTTTAAATACCTTTGCCGGTGCCCATGGTGAACTCGTAGGTTTAATGATCATGAAATCCTATCATGAAGCCCGCGGTGATGTGAAACGAACCAAAGTTGTCATTCCTGATTCTGCGCACGGAACCAATCCAGCTAGTGCGATGATGTTAGGTTATGAAACCATTACCATCAAATCAAAAAATGGCATGGTGGATGTTGATGCGTTAAAGCAAGTGTTAAACCATGAAGTTGCTGGAATCATGTTAACGAATCCCAATACCGTTGGTTTATTCGAAAAGGATATTTTAACGATTGCAAAACTCGTCCATGATGTTGGAGGCCTCTTATATTACGATGGTGCAAACCTTAATCCTTTACTTGGTTTAGCCCGTCCAGGTGATATGGGTTTCGATATCATGCACATGAACCTACATAAAACGTTCTCCACGCCTCATGGTGGTGGTGGTCCTGGTTCAGGTCCTGTCAGTGTGGCTAAACATTTAGTCCCCTACTTACCCAAACCAGTGGTGGTGAAAGACAATAACCAATATCGCTTTGATTACCCTGCCACTTCTTGTGGTCAAGTTGGTGGGTTTTACGGCAACTTCCTTGTCGTGATTCGCGCCTATTCTTATATCCGCACGGTGGCCCAAGATTTGATGAATGTAGGTCCGAATGCTGTACTAAACGCAAACTATATTCAAGCTTCCTTAAAGGATCTTTATAAACTGGTTGCCGATCAACCTTGCATGCATGAATTTGTCATGAATGGTCTTATCGATCAAACCACAGGTGTGAAAACCTTAGACGTTGCCAAGCGTTGCTTAGAC
>JBEDGE010000101.1:0-4161 GCA_041174805.1 Bacillota bacterium | reverse complement strand
ATTTCTTCTGAACTCGATAAGAAACTAAAAACAGAATTGAATCGATGATAATTTTAGATATTTGATAAGAGAAAATGCCAAATGAGGTTAAAGCATCCGTAAAGAAGGCTGAGAGTGCCATGATCAATAAGAAAAGAACGAGGTATTGCAGACTTGATTTACCAAAACGAGCATCGGATTCAAAACTATAAAAACGATTCATCAGATAGTTGAATATACCAGACAATAACCTCGCAGCAATAACGGCCATGATGATTTTCCATCCACCCATAAACCAGTTATAAAATACGAGATATAAAGCATAGTCAATGACAAAACTTATCAAGCCTACAAGAATAAAACGCACAAAGGATTTTAATAAGATGCGGTAGATTTGAATCGAATCTCTCCATGGTTTAAAAGAACTTATCGCTCCTTCTTGTTCGTAAATAGTTTTGACAGGAATTTGAATGATTCGCACACCTTGGTCTGCAATCAGTTTTAACATTGCCATTTCATAATCGTATCGATTTTGAGGAATTTTTATAAGCTTTTGCAATAACCATTTTGGAATCGCTCTCAAACCATTTTGAGTGTCCATTATCGTTTGCTTTGTTACCCAAGAAAAAACTCTTCGTGTAATCAGGTTACCTAAACGATTTCTTAAGGGTGTTTTCTTATCAAACAATCTTGTGCCGATATAGAAAGCATCACTATCATGATCAATGAGGTGAATCATTTTGAGAATGTCTTCATAAGGGTGTTGACCATCGGCATCTGCAGTGACAACGCCATAGACTGAATCTAGTTGCTTTAAGACATATTTAAAGGCAGTTTTTAATGCGGCACCCTTGCCTTGGTTTTTTTCATGGTGAAGGATGGTCACTCCTGAAAGTTGTTGAAATATCGTTTGATCTTCATTGCCATCGTTTACCACAATGATAGGACCTTGAAATGACTTTTTAATTTTTTGAACTAGGTTTAAAAGATTTTGATTTGGTCTAAACGCAGGGATGATCAGCGCAATGGAATCATCAACATTCATTAGTGTTTTAACTTTTTCTTAAAGAATTGGTTAAACGATGGAACAGGAAATTGTTGCGCGATGACAACGACTAAACCAGCAACTAAGCCAGCAGTAAAACCATTGTTATATAAATCAAAGCCCCCTTGTAAAGCAAAAGCTTGAGGAGCAATAAGTAGGTGAATCAAACCTGCTAACACACCGTAAAAGACTCCAAATTTACCACTGACAGGTGCAAGGGCGGTCACAAACAATAAAGCAATACTAGGTCCTGGTAACGTCAAATTAAAACCTTGGATAGATGAACCAATAACCAGACCAACGATGACAGGTAAACTATTGACGATATGTTTACCATACGATCCAAATGCCATAAAGGTAAAAATACCAGCAACAATCGGACCAGATAACGGAATGTTGTATATCGTTATTAAGAGTAAACTTAACATACCAATACTACCCACATTTAACAGTGTGGCAGCTAAACCAAAATCCTTATAAAAATCTGAAGGAAGATTACCCGGACTTTGTAATAAACGTAACCATGGTTTATAGGCTTGTCGGTGAATTAAAAAAGATGATCCGATTAACACAATTGATAAGGATGAAATGAACCAGAACAAACCATCATGAAAAGCAAATGAAAGTGTTGTGGGAACCGAGACGTTTACTTGAAAGGCTCTAAGAATCGCGGTAAATAACATTGCTATAAATCCCAAACCAAACCCAGTGTTATATAAGTTATAACCTTGATGAAATTTGCCGACGATTGACACGACCATTGGTGTTAACCAACCCGCAATCATTCCGCCCAAGATGCCCAATGGAATACTCATCAATAAATTCAATCCCGGAATACCAAACATTAAAAAACTCGTTACAGGGGCGATGCCGCTACTAAATAAGAACGTACCTGTGTATTGATTTAAATTTGTACCCTTCATCTTTGTGTATAAAAAGAATCCCAACCAAACAGGAAGGATATTCAATAAATTCTTACCAAAAAAGGTAAAAGCAAAAATGGTCAAAACGCCAGCAAATGCTACACCCGAGAATTTAACTTTCAATTGTTGTAAGAGTAAGATAGTCACCCAGGTGACAATCCAAGCATTCACCAAGGTTGCATGTAAACCACCAATAGCGAGGTAATCTGTAATCAACAAAGACGGGTGAAGGTAGATTGAAACAAGACCATTCCACATTGGCATAAAAGGTCCGGATAATAACAAAATTATCAATCCACCAAAGGCGATTCCTGCTAATAATTTAAATGGGATTTTAATTTCTGGGAACATCACAAATATTATATTTTATTCCTCACTTTAAACAAGTAAAATAAGGGATATGTTAAAAGAACTCATTCAAGCCTATCAACCTTTCAATGAACAAGAAGCGTTTGATAAAAAAGCGATTCTGGCATTTATTGATAGGAATCCAGATTACCTACTTCGTTCAAACTTAATCGCTCATTTTACAGTTTCCACGATTGTGGTTAATCCCTCCATGGATAAAGTCCTTTTTGCCCATCACAACATTTATAAATCTTGGGGTTGGTTGGGCGGACATAACGATGGTGATGAAGATATGCTAAGAGTAGCGATGAAAGAAACCGAAGAAGAAACGGGCCTAAAGAAAATCAGACCTTATTCAAAAGATATCTTTATGCTGGACACCATTTATGTTCCTAATCACATCAAGCACGGTAAACATGTTTCCGATCATCTACATTTAAACGCGACATATCTTGTGATTGCAGATGAAAATGAAAAACCAATTGTGAATGTAGAGGAAAACTCAGGAGTCAAATGGTTTCCTATTTCCACTGTACTGAAAATTGTTCATGAACCGCGCATGATTCCAATCTATCAAAAAGCATTCCAACGGATTGCGTTACTTAAAAATCTTAAGGTGAAAACGATTCTTTAACCAAATTACCAAGAATAGATTCGTAATATTTACAATCACGATTAGTGCATAAATGGGCCAAGTTGAATTCGTTAAATCTAAAATCGCACCAGAAAATAGTGTACCGAGAATGGCAGCTAATCCATAAGCGGTAAATAATTTTCCATAGAGTGAAGAGAATAGTTCTTTTGGAAATATTGTTTTAATTGAAAGTGGCATCAACGCCATCCAATTACCTAATCCAAACCAAAAAGCACCAAAACTAATCGCATATAGCGTTGGATTAACCCCAGCGTTGAATAGTGAAATAAAACCACTCAAAATTAAAGAAATTAAACTGATGAACGCCACTTTAAAGAAACCAAATCGATCCACCAACCCACCAAAGAAAGGTCGGGATAGGCCGTTTAGTAAAGAGAATATCGATATGGCAACCGTAACAAAAGTTGCATCAAATTGATAATTGGTTACCCCGATTGGAAAGCTTAGTCCAACAATCGTAAGACCTGATAATAAGGATAAAACGTAAACCACATATAAAGACTGGAAGGAAGGGTGATCATATGTGGTGATTTTTGTTTCCGTTTGATTAATCTTTACCTTTTCCATGTTTACATCTTGAAATAATGGCCAGATAGAAATCAAGAACACACCCAATGAAATCCAACCCAACATCATCATCGTAAATTGAATGGTTTGTGTTTTCAGTAACGTTGCAATGATGGGGGTCATGATTGTATTAGATAAACCAAAACCCATTAAGATCAAACCCGAATATAAACCAATGCGCTTATTAAAAATTCGTTGCACAAGGTAAATTGGAACACCATAAAGTAGCCCAACACCACTTCCAAGTAAAACCCCATATGTCAAAATCAGCAGATAAAAATTATCAACAAGACTGGATAACCAAAAACCACCGACAAACAACACCACACCTAGCATAACAATTTGCTTTCGATACTTGCTCATCCATTGGCCGGCAACTAACATCGCACCAGCATAGCTAACTAATGACACCATATATGGCAAACCACTCAGACTCGCGTTAATTTGATATGTGCTTTCAGCTTCAACACGAAAAACACCCCAAGCATAAACACTACCAAGTAAAAGCATTAATAGAATCGATTGAATAAGGAAATAGAATCGAGAAAATTTCATATAACGACTATTGTATCGATACAGCAAAAGATGTCAATTTATAAAAAAGAGAAAGACCAAAAATGATTAAATCTTATAGATTTTGCTAA
>JBEDGE010000100.1:0-2950 GCA_041174805.1 Bacillota bacterium | reverse complement strand
GGTAGGCTTCTGCAAAAGCAATCGCATCAGAGACTTCATATACTTCTACAACAAGTTTTTTAGAGAAGAGCCCGGCTTTTTCTTCAACAATTTTATAAGATAAGTCGTTAGCGGGAATGTTTAGTTCTTTTTCTGCTTGTGCCAATGCATCTTCAAGTGTTTTGGTTGTGTACGTTTTCATTTTTTGCCTCCGATAAGTTTACGGGTTAATAAAGTTTGAGCAAGGGAAATAAGTGCACCAATAAACCAATAAATACCCATGGCACTGGGTAATGAGAAGCCCATCACAATAATCATAATAAACATGACATTACTGACCATGTTGGCTTGAGATTGTGATTGTTGTGCAGCGCTACTTTTCACCGTGTGGGCAACTTTCTTTTGGGCTGACTTTTGGAACCACATCGGTAATTTCATTGCTATAAATTGAGCAGCAGTCATCAATACAAAAATAACAGTCGCAGTCCACCAAGGTCCTTGGAACCAACTAGAAGTGATGACACCACCCAGAGGTGAAGCAAGGTTTAATCCTAAGAAACTACCGGTTGCGAGAACAGCAGATCCAGTCATTGCACCCCAAACTGCAATAAAGACTGGGAATTGAACAAAGGCAACCAAGATTTGATTAAAGGGGTTAACGCCATGCTTTTGATAGATGGCCCATTGCTCTTGTGCCATTCTTTGTTTTTCATATTGATTGGTGTTCGCATTGGGATATTTGTTTTGTAATTTAGCAATTTCTGGTTGAAGTAAACTCATCTTTTGAGAAGCTAGTGTTGATTTAAAGGTTATCGCAATCATCAAACCTCTAACGATGATCGTGGTGAGAAGAATGGCTAAAACTTGAGATAAACCTGAGATATCAGAAATAAATACGTTGTTAAAAAATTCTACAAGAAACGCCACTGGGTACACAAACAAACCTTCAATTAAGCCGCGATTGAATGCTTCTGCCCATGTTTTGCCTTCAAATAAATATTCACCGTTTGGTCCATAACTTCCAGTCGTGGTAGTGATGCAAGAACGATATTGTGAGGCGAATTGATCGATGGTAGTTTTATATAAATTTGTAAAATCTAAATTGGGGGTTTCACTAAGTGGTAATTCGAGTTTAATTTCATTTACCCAGCGATTAAAGTTTCCCCATAAAGTGGAGTTCGTGCCTAAAAATTTTACATAGCCATAATTTGTAAGGATGGCTTGTTGCGTTAAATTGACTTCGTTGTTAGCGGTGGCTGCGGCAGTAGCAGCTTCAAGAACTTTGGCATCCAAAGCTAACCAAAAAGCATCAGAGGGTGTGTCAAATCCACTTGATTCAGCTTCGTCAACAATGCCTTGTAAACCAGTGTTGGGAATAAATATATTTGGATCTTCGCTGGTGTTGCCACTTTCATAAGCATACATAACACGACTAATGTCTTGTGGGGAGCAAAAACTTGCAGTACAGGAAGATAAAATAAACAATCCTCCTAGAAAGACCATTAGTTTTTGTGGTTTTGTGAGTTTCATTCGATTAACTTCCTCCGGAGATTTTTGATTAAATTTAATAGGTTGGATTGGTTGATTTGAAATGTTTGTGAAAGATAAGGGGAACGAACCATTACAATGTAATCAATAGAATCACTAAGATCAAGGTTGGTAGACAACATCATTTTAATTTGTCGTCGTATCTTATTTCTAACCACAGCATTGCCAACTTTTTTCCCGACGGATAGCCCAATTCTAGTAAGTCCTAGATTTTGCTTCGAACCATACAAGGTGAATTCTTGTGATTTAAGAAATCTTTTTTGGTTGAGAACCGTTTGAAAGTCAGCGTCTTTTAGTAAACGATGACTTCGTTTCACCAAGACTTACCTTAACCTAAGCAGAAAGTTTCTTTCTACCTTGTTGACGACGAGATTTCAAAACTTTTCGGCCACCCTTGGTTGCCATTCTTTCACGAAACCCATGAATTGATTGACGACGTCTTTTACTTGGTTGATATGTGCGTTTCATCCGAAAACCTCCAGGTCATACATTTTGTATGCGCATAAAATTATAGTCATTATCTAGTGAAATTGTCAAAAGAAAACCAATTAAGTTATAAATCTATGGTTTGTTGATTTGGACTTTAAAATAATATGTGAGTGTTTAATCCGGCGCTTTTTGTTTTATCCACCTATTTTGATGTGGAAAAGTTTATCCACAAAGTTATCCACATAATCAGATTGTGGATTGAGTGGAAAGTGAGACTAAACCGAGACTTTTATTAATGAAAATGTGGACAAAAGATTTTTTACAATTTTTTGAGTGTTTTTTTACACATCCATTTACTATAATGTTGAACATATGGTAAACCCCACCTTATCTGAAATTGCTCAAATTTGGGATCGCGTTCTTGAGAAACTGCAAACGCGCATCAATGATCGTCATATTTTCGATTCATTCTTTGGTGACACTTATATTCACTCCCTTGAAAACGATGAAATCAAAGTGGTTGTAAATTCAGGTTTGGCTGCAAATCTACTTTCCACAAAATACTTAGATGTATTGAATATGACCGTTGTTGAAGTCACACAGACAAACTTTAAACTAGCGTTTTTGCAAAAAGGTGAATTAGAGAAAAATGCAAAAAAAGTTGAAAAGAAGCCTTCATTTTTTGCAAGTTCTTTTGTGAATAGAAAGTATACCTTTGATAATTTTGTGGTGGGAACATCGAATCGCGAGGCTCATCAAGCCGCTGTGCTGATTGCGTCAAGTCCAGGCAAATTATTTAATTACAACCCTTTATTCATTTATGCACAGTCTGGTTTGGGCAAAACGCATTTACTGCATGCGATAGGCAACTATATTCGTGAAAATGCTCCAACTTTAAAAGTTTTATACATTACGACCGATGATTTTGTGGATGAATTTATCAAATATGTGAGTGGTGAAAAAGATTCTGACAACATGAAAGACTTTTTTAAAT
>JBEDGE010000099.1:0-3396 GCA_041174805.1 Bacillota bacterium | reverse complement strand
CAAGCAAGCCTCGACCGACTTTTGCTTCAGGTAATCCATTTAACATCACTAAATCACCTGTAAAGTTCGTACGTATCGTCACTAGATAGAGACCAACACCGTATAAATTGACCGGCGCTTTTTCTTTTTCAAACCACGAGATTTTTTCTGGATTAAATCCAGACGAGACAATGATTTGTACATGCGAAAAACCTTCGAGATCTAATGCTTTTCTTAACGCGTGTATCAACCAGGGATTCACACCATGGGGATCGCCTTGTTTTAGTGGATTTTTTTCAAAGTATCGATCAATTAAGCTCATCGATGTATCCACTCTAACGGCTTTTAATCTTTCTTTAAATCTTCTAGCAACCTTTAAACTATCGGAAATGACATCATTGTTATAATCCACCAAAGCGGTGATTTTTTCTTGAGGAAATTGTTCGCCATAATATTCGCATGCTTTCACGATGTCGCCCTTACACATTTGAATGAGGGCATGTGGCATCGTTCCCATCCCTTTACCACCCCACCATGCCGCTTGAGCATCGGTACTGACTCGATCAATACCCATAATAAAGGACGCATAACCATCCCCACTTTGCGTATGGTAATCATCTTGGCGATCTGCCATCGAAAAAACAGGTTTGCCATTGGCCGCTTTTAAAACCTCTTTGGTGTTAGTGGCAACCGAAGATCGTCTTGAAAGAATGCCATCAATCGTAGATTCAAGGAAACCGAAATCCTCATAAGCCCCCGTGATGCGAAGAACGGGTTCTTTGCTTTGAACTTCATCACCATCTTGTAGGGCTTCTATTTTTAAATTTTCAGGATGATGAGCAAAGGTGTGAATTAAAGCAATCACTTCATCTAAACCGCACACCGTTAAATTGGGTTGCCATTGGAAAAATTGCATGGTGACAATTTGTTTTGGCATAAAGCGTTCAATAATCGCACGGGTTTTTAAAAAGTAGTTTGCGGTATAAAAACCTTGGCGAATCGTTTCCGGAAATTGAAAGGTTCGATTGGTTAGACGCGCAATCTTTTTTGCCCTCTTAAGCTCGATTTCATTGACCATAAAAATCCTTTCCAATAGGCGCATCCTCATGAAGGATGTAAACCCCAACTTGAGTTTCTGGTGAAATGCCTAAAGTTTTTTGCGAACAAAACATGCCTTGAGATTTTTCCTTCATCATCAGTCCTTCTTCAATCACTTGACCATCCATTAACATTGCACCGGGTCTAGCGACAACGACTCGATGCTTAGGTTTGACTTTAGATGAATTGGTGACAACTTGGATTGAGAGTCCACCAAGATTAACTTGGCAAATCCATAATGCATCAGCATCAGGATGTGCTTCCACTTGTGTAATCTCTCCAATGACAAACCCAGATTGGAAAGGAGGTAAAACAAACGATGCTCCTTTTTGAACGAGGTGTTGATTTAATGTGTCGATATCTCGCTGAAAAAGGTGGCGAATGACGCCAGATGAAAGCTTAGGCAATAGGTTTAAAGGTTGTTGAATATTGATGCCAATCAATTGATCAAGATGATAAATCAGGACTATATTGGCTTTGGTTACATGACGGGTTGGTTGTAAGGTTGGGTTTAAATAAATCGCCAGTTGATCGCCTAAGGTAAGCGGTTGATAGACGAAATTAACCATGATGATCTTCTTTCACAAGTTTTAAAATCTTTTCGGTATTTAGATTTTTAAGCATTTCCATTAACGTTAGTTTGCTTGCCTCAAAATCACGGGTATCTAAAATGGTTTGAGAAGAATGAATACTACGGGCGACGATGCAATGGGTTAGGGTCATGATACCCGATAAATTTTTATGAACAGCTCCAGCATCCGTCCCACCTGGTGAAGAATAAAATTGAAATGGAACTTTTGCAGCTTTTGCCATTTCTTCTTGCCAGGCTAATAACGTGGGTCGTGCTATCATCGATGCATCAATATAACGTAATAATAAACCACCACCTAATTGGCCTTGTTCAGAAGCGTCACCACTTGAGTCGCGGGCTGGTGAACAATCTAAAATAATCGCTAGATCTGGCGCAATCATCGTAGAACTCGTGGTAGCGCCTCTTAATCCAACTTCTTCTTGAACCGACGCTCCAACATATAAATCAAAGGGTAAATTCTTATTTTTCAATGCTTGTAAAATTACCAATCCCAGCACCAAACTGTATCGATTATCAAAGGCTTTTCCTAGAATTCTTGTGCCACCTTGTAATACAGAAAATGGCGTCGCGTAAGTCACCATATCTCCTGGTTTTACACCAAGTTTTTGTGCCTCTTCTTTACTGGTAAACCCAAAGTCGACATATACACTTTCAACTGTCGGTACACCTTGTTGAACATCTTTAAGTAAGTGCGGTGGTGTTGTATCAATCGCGCCTAAAAATACCTTACCTTCTCGTGTGGTCAAGTGCATGCGCTGAGATGTCAGCGTAAGCGGATTGATACCGCCAATGGGGACAATCTTAATCATGCCATTACCTTGAATATGACTAACCATAAAACCAACTTCATCCATATGCCCTAAAATTAAGACCTTTTTGGCATTGGCCATCTTACTCTTTTTAAATGCGAACACACTACCCAAGTGATCGGTCTGTGTTTGATAACCTAAAGATTGGTAAGCCTTTAATAGAAAAGAAGCAACTTGATTTTCTTGACCAGAAATCGCATTTAACTCGGATAATATTTTAAAGTGTTTTAATTCGAATGCATTAAGCATGATTACTCCTTTTGGGCGATTAAACGATAAATCGGCTCGGAAGCTTTACGAAAAAAACTTTCATATTCGGTCATAATATCGTTAGATTCAACTTCATGATAAGGTTGTTGAATCTGGATAATATTATAAGACATTTGCTTTAGATTCCCTATCGAAAACATAAACAATTCTAAGTTATCAGTCTTTAAAATGACTTTTCCTTTAGGCTTTAGAACTCGCGTGATTTTTTCTAAATTACCAACGGCAGTCAATCGACGCTTGTGGTGTCTTAACTTAGGCCAAGGATCAGAAAAATTTAAGTAAATTTCATCAAAAAAAGCATCAGGCATTCCGAAGGAAGCTTTTGCAAAATCACCTAAAATGAGTTTGATATTACCTGGATTCGATGGTAATACTTTTTTTAGGGCAAAGGCGATGACAGTGGTTACCCGTTCAATTCCATAAAAGAAAGTTTGAGGTTGTTGTAAACTTTTTCCGGCAATGAAATCACCTTTTCCTGTGCCGATTTCTAAAGCGTAATGATGAAATCCAGGTCTTGCTTGGACCGAATCTTGGTCTGTTTGCACCAGTTCAGGATGCTCGGCAATGAGTGGTTTTGCCCAAGGCTTACTTTTTAGGCGCATACAGTTGGCCTAAATCAAAGATCGCTCGAGCGTAAATTGCCATGGA
>JBEDGE010000098.1:0-2954 GCA_041174805.1 Bacillota bacterium | reverse complement strand
GATTGCCTGGCAAGACGATCAGACACGACCATTTTTACTTATTCTCCCTGGAGGTGGGTATGAATATACCTCTTGGCGAGAAGCACAACCTGTTGTTAACGCTTTTGCGAGCGAAGCATATCACTCAGGTATCTACTATTATCGAGAAGAAAAACTACTTCACCCCAACACGCACATCGAAGCAAAAGAACTGATTGAAAAACTTAGACAAGATCCTAGAGTTAGTAAGATTTATCTCGTTGGTTTTTCTGCGGGTGGGCATTTAGCGGCAACCATCATGACATACTATCCTCATGTAGTTAATGCTGGTGTATTAGCCTACGCACCAATAACTTCTTATATCAAATATCGTCATTTAGGATCATTAATGAATTTATTAGGACCGGATATTACCAAAGAAAAAGCGGCAGAGGTTTCGTTAGATTTACATGTGACAAAACATACACCACCTTGCTTTATCTTTCATACCCAAGACGATGCGATTGTCCATGTTGAAAACGCTTTGATGTTTGCCGAGGCATTAAGAAAGCACCGGGTACCATTTGCCCTTCACATTTATCCAGAAGGACTCCATGGTTTCTCGGTTGGCAGTGATGATGTCGCTTATAGTGAATTCTCACTTGAAGAATTCCACCACCGGTTTGCCTATATGAAAGAATGGGTTGAACTTGCTAAACGATTTTTGAGGAAATATTAATGAAAACAACAGTCACTTTGTTTGCTAACACCATCAATAAGAAATCACTTTATTTTCAAATCAGTCTAGGATTAATCTGGGTTTTTACATTGGTTGGCATTACTCGCAGTCTTTTACACATTTTCCTTCCGGATGGTGGCGCTCAATTGATTGCGACCATTCCTTTAGATTCATACTCGGTTGAGGCTCAACAAGTGATTGTGGGTATGTTTGCTTTTTGGGGATTATCGCAGCTATTATCGAGTTTAGTTTATGTATACATTCTTCTCAAAAGAAAAGAATGGTTACTTTTTGCCTGGTTATTATTATTGATTGAATATGCCTCGCGATGGATGATTGGTCAATTTAAACCATTTGAAACGGTGAGCACTGCTCCTGGAGCAATTGGTAATTATGTTTTTATCGTCTTAAGCTTAGCGATGTTAATTTGGTATGCGGTCGACTATAAAAAATTAGTCCTTTAGTTTCGTTCCGTTTGCATCAACATTGATTTCCCCAGTAAAAATTTGAATGGCTTCAATCAACGCCCATAGCCCAGCAACAATGGGTCCTACGAAGAGCAAAGAGCCAACCGTCGACAGTAATAACTGAATGATGCCACGTTGAGTGTAACCTAAATAGAAATTATGGATACCCAATCCCCCCACAAAGATACCGAGTAGTCCTGCCACCAATTTTGATTTTGGTTCGAGCGTGGGATTTGGATTGGGGTTGTTTTCTTTAGTTTGTTGACGTTTAACATCCTTTTCATCCATTACTTCCGGTCGAATCGGTTTTTCTTTGGTTTGGAATGGGTTATTCATATCGGCACCACACCAACCACAAAATTTAGTTTTATCGTTTGTTTCTCTTCCACATTTTGGACATTTCATTCTACGCACCTCTCTACAAAGTATAATATGAATGCATGCAAATCAAAGTGATGACTTTTAATCTTAGAATCGATGTCCCTGTGGATGGCAATCACCAATGGCGATTTCGTATTCCTGCTGTCTTAGCAATGATTGAAAAGCATAATCCTGATATCTTAATGCTTCAAGAAACAACCCCTGCAATGCTTGCAGATATCAAACAATTAGAAACCAAGTACGGTTATTATTACATGGGCCGTAATCAAGATTTACAAGGTGAAGGATGTCCGATTTACTACAAGAAACAAGATTATCGAATCAAAGCTGCTGATACCATTTGGTTAAGTCACACACCGAGAACGCCTGGATCCATGGATCCCGAAGAAGGTTTTCCAAGGATTGTTTCCATGATCGTTTTACACCATACCGATGGTAAATTAATACGCTTCTTAAATACACATTTAGCGTATCGCTCTTCAAGAGCGAAAGACATTAACCTCAAAGTATTATTTGATTTTATGCAATCCTTTCCCGAAAGAATTCCCACTATTTTGGGTGGGGATTTTAATGAAGGTGCGGTTAAAATAAAAAAATATATGCCGCGTGATTTAGATTTTGCACCATCATTAGACTTAGGCAATACGTATCACGAATTCAAAGGTGGAGATGGTATTGCTCAAATAGATTACCTCCTTTATCAAGAAGGTTTACAATCGAAAGAAGTTGTGGTCGATCGAAGTCAATTCTTTCAACACATGCCATCAGACCATTATCCGGTCATAGGAGTATTTACATTATGAACCCAAGCCGACACATCAAAGGCATTTGTATCGATTACACCCATGATGGTAAAGGTGTTGTTAAACACGAAGGTTTACCAATCTTTGTTCCGTATTTACTGATGGGAGAAGAAGCAGAAATTGTCATTACCAACAATCGTGGTAAATATGCGGAAGGTAGAATTTCCAAGCGACTGACCACATCACCCCAACGCGTCACACCACCTTGCCAATATTATGAAGTCTGTGGTGGTTGCCAACTCCAGCATCTTTCCTATCAAGAACAACTCAAGATGAAGAAGATGCGTGTGGCAGAAGTGTTACGACGCATGGGTGACTATAACGGTAAAGTCGACGACATCATTCCTAGTGATAAACCCCTTCATTATCGTAACAAGGTTCAATTTCCTTTTGGTCGAGATGAACGCGGCAACTTAATCGCTGGTCTTTATCAACAAGGAAGTCATCGGATTATTGATATTGATGAATGCTTAATCGAAAATACAGAAGCTGATCAAATTGTTCGTTTGATCAAGAAACTTTGTATTGAACATCATATCGAAGCTTATGATCAAAAATATCGTAAAGGATTTATGCGACATGTGATGGTGAGAAAAGGAATTGTCA
>JBEDGE010000097.1:0-5766 GCA_041174805.1 Bacillota bacterium | reverse complement strand
AAAGCCAAACTATCCGTTGTAGCCTTGTTTGTCCTTGCTGGATGTGGGGGAACCCCATCCAGTAGCGGCAACACTACAACGAGTGAAACATTACAGCCAGTGACGCTCTCGTATGCGGATTGGGGTAATCAAGAACTCAATCAACGTATGATTGATTTATTTCAAGCTCGATATCCACATATTACGGTTGAACTTCGACAAGATATTGTCGGTGCAGGTTCTCAATTTACAGGTAACCTTGTCACTGCTGCTCAAGCTGGATTACTACCAGACGTCTTTGCTACGGATAACGTCCCTACCGTTATCAATGCTGGTTTGACGTTGGATGTTGCTCAATATTGGGATGCAGATGAAGATGCCGAATTGGTGTATGACAATATCGCCCTTGCCGGTGTTTACAATGGCAAAAGATATGCCGTACCTTCTTTTCAATTTTTAAAAGGTATTTTAATCAACTTAAATATATTTGAACGTGCCAATTTACAAACGGTACCGGGAAAATATCGTATCGATAATGATGGGTATCCCGTCAAGGATTGGACGTTTGAAGAATTTGTTAACATCGCAAAAGACATCAAAAATTTTGATTTAGTTAACACTGAAAACCTAGTTGTGGGTATGGACACCTGGTATGGATCTCCGGATTTCCAACAAGTGTGGCCCATGATGCAAAATGCTGAAACCCAATACGACACATGGGATGGTGAGCAATTTCATTACACCTCTGCGGATTGGATTAGTGCAATGCAAGCAAAAGTTGCCCTCCATCAATTAACCGATGGAACCACCACTCGCTTTACTCCAGAAGATTATGATGCAGAAGACAACGATGAATTAAGAACCTACATGATTCAAACCGGTTATGCAGCGATGGATATCGAAGGTTCTTGGCAATTCTGGGTGATTAAAGATGCATTAGATAATCGTGATTTTGAGCTCGGATTCTGGCCATATCCACAAGGTGAAGCTGGATTATTCCCACCGACGATTCTTGATTTCCAAGCAGTGTCTTCCCAAACTGAACATCCTGAAGAAGCATACTTACTTGCCAAATGGATGACGTTTGGTCGCGATGGTTGGGATGCTAGACTTTCCTTACTTGAAGAAGATCGTGAAGATGCAATTGCCGAAGGCTTAACTCCTGAATTCTTGGATCGATTCCCGATTGCGGATTATCCAGAAATTTGGACAAGAGTCGAAGGTTTAGTTGAAGGAATTGAAGGCATCGATGCCATCTTTGATCGCATTGAATATTCAAAACCAGATTTAGACAAATGGTTACCAGGTTATAAAGATTTCTGGGCATGGGCCTATTCGCCTGAAAATCCATATAACTTTGATAACTTAGTGGCAGAAGGACCCAATGCAGTGCCAACGTACGCTGCAGCTTGGGAAGCACAAATTAATACATTAGTCGCGGAACAACTTGCTGCTTTAGGTGCAGGTTAGAACAACTTGATTGGGAGGTTTCAGTGATGAAACCTCCCATAAACTTGATCGATGAAAAAAATAAAATTTAATGTTCAAAATTTACATATAAAACAAACTGGCATTTGGCTAGTTGTTTTGTTTATGGGCATCACCGGTTTTGTTTTTTTGATTGATCAAACCCCTGCGCCGATGAACCAAAGTTTTAACACATATGAATTGATACAACCCGATTTCGATTTTGGCTATCAAACCCAAGTCTATGGCATTCCCACTTACACAGCGAAGCAAGATTTTTATCAAGAAGCCGGGGTTCCGCAAACGGGTTATGAAACCGTTTATGGTGCTACTGAATTGGAAGGACTTTCAGTTGGCATTAACGATGAAGACTATGGATTGATTGTGGAGAGTTATGATCATCCAAATAGTGTCTATTTACTAGATCAATTATCGACTGTTTCTTTCATGTATGATGGCCAAAACAGTGGCATTATTTCACTTGCGCTTGATTATTACTTGCTGGATCAAGGAACAGAAGATACTAAAATTGCCCTAACCATTAATAACGAATTCCAGTTTTATGAATCTCAAACATTAGTGTTGCCAGCCTCTTGGATGTTTGCAGAAGAAACCTTTCCTCTTGATCGGTATGAAAATGAATTGCAACCACAATCGATGAAGGTCAATGAATGGTCAAGCCATGTTTTACGTGATATGAAAGCAATGCATGCCTATCCCTATTCTTTTTATGTTGAGTATGGTGATGAAATTACCTTGAGTTTTGTCAATGCCAAGGTTTTAATTGGTCTTATCCAAGTTGTGGCAACCGAACCATTGGTGGATTATGCAACGTATCGTGAGACAAGTCCTTCCGCTCCCGTAATCAATACGTTATCGATGATTTCCAGTCGATCGATGGTTTCTAGATCCGATGCATCGATTCGTTTAAGAACAGAACAAGATGCCAGCAGCATGTTTTACGACACCCAATTTTTAAGATTGAATACGATTTTTGGGGATAGTTGGGAACGTGGTGGTCAAACGATTGATTATGAAATCGATGTAGAAACCAGTGGATATTACGCTCTTTCATTCCGATACCGACAATATTTACAAAATGATATGGTGACGATGAGAAGTATCTATATTAATGGAGACATTCCTTTTCAAGAATTTTTAGCAATGGCTTTTCCTTATACCATGCAATTTAAAAATCGCACCCTATTACAACCCAACGGTGAACCCTATTATGTTTACCTTGAGGAAGGAATCAATACGATTAGTTTAGAAGCAGTCAATTATGCGTATCGATTTGCTTTAGAAACCATCCAAATCATCATGTCCCAAATTCAACAGTTAGCGCTTTCCATCAAACGTTACACTGCGGGAAGTAATGATCTATATCGCGATTGGGAAATTGAAACGTATTTTCCTGAAGCAAAAAATCAATTGCTTGGTTGGGCTGATCAACTGGATGTCATGTATGAAAAGTTAATTAATTTATCGATTAATCGTACCCCTTCTCAACTCGCCAATGTCAAAGTAAGTAGCGCAAGATTAAGAACCTTAGCCAATCAAATCAATCGCTTACCAGGATTAATGGTGCAGTTTGCCGATGGTGATTCAAGTGTCAATCAAATGCTAGGTGCTTTGCTCCAAGAAATGATGCGATCCAATTTAGAAATCGAACGCATCATGGTCCATGGTGAAGTTGCTTTACCAAGAGCGACCGCATCGTTCTTTAGAAGCGCTTATGAAGGCAGTGCACGACTGGTACTTTCCTTTATTAACAACCCATATTCGGCAACACAAATGGATGAAGAACAAATTAACGTTTGGGTTAATTTTCCTCGACCTTATATTGAAATCATGCAAGCGATGATTGACCAATTTTATCCAGGTGACCGGCAAGTGAAGTTATCACAAATGCCAGATGAAAATAAATTAATTCTTTCGAATATCTCTGGCCAATCTCCGGATGTCGCGGTCGGTGTCAATCACTGGATTCCTTATGATTTTGCCGCTCGTGATGCCGCGCTGGATTTAAGACAATTCAATGGTTACACGGAAACCGTTTCTCATTTTTCTCGTGGGGCAATGATTCCGTATGTCTTTGAAGAAGGCGTTTATGGTTTACCGCTAACTCAAAATTTCTGGGTGACGTTTTATCGCCGCGATATCATGGAATCGATTGGCGTCAATACCATTCCTCAAACTTGGGATGATGTGATTGGTATTCTCCCATTATTACAAAGCTACGGACTCAATTATTTCTTACCTCTTTCTCAGTATTCTGGATTAAAACCATTTGTCGCGACCTTACCGTTTATCCATCAATTTGGTGGACAACTTTACGCTGAGGATGGCATGAGCACAACCATCAATGAGGAAGATACCTTAAAAGGGATTACCTTAATGGCGGAATTATTCACCCTTTATAACATTCCTAAGTTTGTGGCCAGTTTCTATAACCAATTCCGATATGGCACCTTACCCATTGGTATTGGTGATTTAGGTACGTATTTACTTTTATCGAGTGCGGCAAGTGAACTTGATGGCTTATGGGCGATGGATTTACACCCAGGTTATCGTGACCCTGAAACTCAACAGATTAATCGTTCCAGTGCAACAGGTGCTCAAGGCTCGATGATTTTAGCAAATACCAATTTACCTGATGATAGTTGGGATTTCTTATCGTGGTGGATGTCGACACCGATTCAAGCTTTGTTTGGATCTACCTTGCAAACAACCTATGGAAAAACCTATTTTTGGAATTCTGCTAACTTAGAAGCATTTGCGCAATCGAGTATGCCTCAAGAATATAAATCCGTTGTTTTAGAACAATGGGAATTTGCTTTAGAAGCAAGTCGCATTCCTGGCACGTACATGGTTGAACGTGAATTATCGAATGCTTGGACAAACATTGTTTTCCAAGGCATTAATCCTCGTCAAGCGATTGATGAAGCGGTAAGAATTTCGAATCGTGAGATTATTTATAAGATGGCAGAATTTGGTTATACCTTCCAAGGCGAAATTTTAAAACCATATCCTGTTCCGACGATTGAAAATATTGATTGGTGGTTAACCCAACATGCTTAATCGATTATTGGACAGAATGAATCGTCCGGCATGGTTTGTCTTTCCATATTGGTTTTTATTTGCAGTGTTTATCGTCGTCCCAGTTGTCGCTGCGATTGGTTTATCTTTTACGTTCTTTAATTCGATTCAAGCGCCAACCTTTGTTGGTATTAATAATTACATTGAATTGATCACCTTAGATACGGTGTTTATGCGTTATGTTTTACCCAATACTTTACGCTTTGCCTTTATCGTTGGCCCCGTCGGTTATGCTTTATCGTTTATGGTGGCGTGGATGCTTTCACATTTACCTAAAAGACCGCGTACGATTCTTGCGATTATTTTTTATTCACCTTCTTTAACTGCAGGGGTGGCGATGGCGGCGATGTGGCGGATTATTTTTTCAGGCGATGCCCAAGGTTATTTAAACGCGATCATGTTAGATTTAGGTTTGATCGTAGAGCCGATTCAATTTTTACAAAATCCAGATATGTTGATGACGATTATGATTGTGGTTTCCCTTTGGAGTTCCATTGGTGTCGGTTTCTTAGCGATGCTTGCAGGTATTCTCAATGTCGATCGTACCCTCTATGAAGCAGCATACATCGATGGCATTAAAAATTGGTTTCAAGAAATTATTTATGTCACCATCCCTGCGATGAAACCACAAATGATATTCGGAGCGGTGATGGCCGTCGTTGGTACCTTCCAAGCTGGTGCCATCGGGGTAGCTTTATCAGGAACGAATCCCACACCAAACTATGCCGGTCAACTAATTGTTAATCATATTGAAGACTTTGGATTTATTCGTTATATGATGGGTTACGCGGCAAGTATTTCTGTAATTTTATTGTTAATGGTGTATGCCATTTCTAAAGTGACCTGGAAGTTTTTAGGAGAAAAAGACTAATGGCTTCAAAATTTTTAGGAACACAAATTAATCCAGATCGTTTCCACAAAGGACAACTTCCTTTTTTCATTATTTTAATTTCGTTTTCAGTGTTGATGATTTTACCAATTTTATTTATCGTCAATCACGCATTTAAACCACAGTCTGAGTTATTTGCTTATCCACCTGCATTCTTTGTTAGGAATCCAACCTTCGATAACTTTATTGAGTTAGCGAGATTGGTATCGACATCTGGAGTACCGTTTTCTCGATACGTTTTAAATAGCGTTTTTATCACCGGTGTTGGCGTTGGTTTATCGATTCTTTTTACAGCTTTATCTGCCTATGGTTTAGCGAAGTTACACTTTAGA
>JBEDGE010000096.1:0-3824 GCA_041174805.1 Bacillota bacterium | reverse complement strand
GGTCTAGGCATATTGACCATGCTGTCTAACATTTGTGTTGCTGTGATAACAGGTTTACCAACGCGTCGACACATCGATACAATTCTTTTTTGAACAATGGGAACTTGCTCAGCGGCAATTTCTACACCCAAGTCACCACGGGCAACCATGATGCCATCAGCCACTTCAAGAATTTCTTCTAAATTACTAACGCCTTCTGGGTTTTCAATTTTTGCGATGATTTGAATATTAGGTTTTCCATATTTTTCTAGAATAGCCCGAATATCTAGAACATCTTGCTTTCTTCTTGTGAAACTTGCTGCAATATAATTCACATCATGTTCGCATCCAAATTTAAAATCAGCCTCATCTTGGGCGGATATAAACGGCATGGATAATCTAGCAAATGGCGCGTTTAATCCCTTGCGATTTTTAATGGTGTGTGTATTCAAAGCTTTACAAACAAGTTGATGTTGAATCCGATCTTTTTCAACAATTAAAAGTGCTAAATTGCCATCATCAATTCTTAATTGATCGCCTACTTTTACATCTTCGTATAAATCTGAATATGATACAGAAAAAATTTCAGCATTACCTAGCAGTGGTTTCATACTGACACGGACGACACTATCTTGTTTGATTAATGCTGAATCGTTTTCAAACATACCGACTCGAATTTCAGGGCCTCTAGAATCTAACATGATAGGAATAAAGATTCCTTTTTCTTTTTCTAAGCGTTTAGCCATTTCAAATTTTTTGAGATGGGTTGGATAATCTCCGTGCGAGAAGTTAACCCGCATCACATTCATCCCAGCATCAACCATTTCTAATAGTTTTTCATAGGTTTCCGATGCTGGACCAATGGTTGCAACAATTTTTGTCTTTTTATCAAATCGATACATCATGTTATTTCAACCGATCAATCACATTTACGATGCTCGTATGCTTAGCGCGTTGCATTGCGAGAGCTTCATAAATATCGAAATCCACGAGTTGTTGCCCGCGGACTCCAATACAGCGACTGGTCTTCCCTTCATTTAAACATTGCACGGCGTATTCGCCCATCCGTGAGGCAAGAATGCGATCAAAAGCAGAAGGAGAACCACCTCTTTGAATTCGGCCCAACACTTCTGTTCTTACTTCAAAGCCAGTTTCTTGTTGTATAAAGCGAGCAAGTTCTTGAAGATCAAATAATTTTTCAGAGACGATGACCATTGCATGATTTTTACTTGTCGCTTTTTGAAACTTCAACCGTTCAATCATTTCTTGTAAAGGCATGAAATTATCCCCGGAAATCGTTAATTCTGCTCCACAAGCTAAACCCGCATAAATTGCCAAATCCCCTGCTCGATTTCCCATCACTTCAATGATCGAACAGCGTTGATGAGAAAAAGTTGTATCGCGGAGTTTATCCACTGCATGAACGATGGTATTAAGACAAGTATCAAATCCAATCGTGTAATCCGTACATGCAATATCATTATCAATCGTGCCAGGTAATCCAATACAGTTAATGCCCATATCAGATAAATCTTTTGCACCACGATAGGTGCCATCTCCACCAATGACAACTAATGCATTAATACCAAATTTCTTCAGTTGCTTAACGCCTTCTTCTCGAATATCTACATTAATAAATTCCGGAAGTCTTGCGGAACGAAGAATCGTTCCACCTTTGTTGATTATTTGTGAAACAAAAGAGCGGTCTACTTTTTCAATCTGACCCGCGACGAGGCCACGATAACCATTGTAAATCGCATACATTTGATGACCATAGCTTATACCTGCGCGTACGATTGCCCTTATGGCAGCATTCATACCAGGTGAATCCCCACCGGAAGTAAGGACGCCGATATTTAAAGATTTCATTTGCTTTCTTTCCACCAATTTAAAGCTTGCTTCGCTTTGGAACTTACAATCGTTTTCGCTTTTCTTTTCGTTGAGCGTGGATCATGTTTTTCACCACGAGCAACGACATGCCAACTATTAACTTTTCCCATTTTTTCTAGTAGGCCTTTAACGTTTTCGTAATCAAACATTTTGCAAGAAAAAATATCAAAGTACATTAGATTTTGTTTTAAATTCAAATGCATGGATAAGTGGGATTCTGCAATCATGACAATACTGGATAAAAAAGTTGGATTGTTGTATTGATTGTATAATCCAAATGCTCTGGTAATTGGTGTCATACCAATGTCTTTAATTAAACCTTCTAAAAAACGGTTTGTGGTTTCTAGGTTAATAGGAGATTTCACTTGGATCGTTGCCATAACGTGTGGTCCAAAAACTGACTTTGGGTCAAAATTTTCCGATTGATTATGACCATTTCGATTGGCGGTAAAGAGTCTACTCTTTTGATTAGTACTAGGCCAATAACGTTGTAAAACTTTGTTGAAAGTCGCTGAATCTATTTCAGCTTGGGTAAATAAATCAACAAAATAACAACCTCTTAATGGGAACGTGTGGATGGTTAAATGACCACCTTCTAAAAATATGTAACTTGATAAACCTTCATCAAGCGGTATGAGGCCATAATCATATGGTAATAAGTAAGCCGGTGATATCGGTTTAATTTTTAAGTCAAGAAGCACTAAATTTATCGTTTGGTTGATAAAGTTACTATTCCCTAGTGGAATCGACGCTTTTACACCATAACCATCGAACATTAAGTGGGTCATTATTTGGATTCTCTTTTCATTCATAATGCTATCAAAATTGGGGTACTTAAGCAATCAAACCTTGATGCAAATAAACATACATTTCTTTTCATTTTAATCGGTTATAATTTATAATAACCTTCTATGAAAATTATAACGAGTCAAGATTTTATACAAATACGCTCAGAATCGATGATATCTTCATCAGATCTTGATTTTTTATTTGAGGCTTATGCCCCCTTTCTTGGTGTTGAGGCCCTTGGTTTATATGGTGGATTAAAACAGCAAGATCAATTATTGGAAGGAAATCAGGTTATTTTCTCCACTTTATTATCTTATTTTCAAACCTCTCCACAATCTTTCCAATCTGCACGTATGCAATTGGAGGCAGTTGGGTTGTTAAGAACCTACCACCAAACTTATGAAAAAACCAACTTATTCACTTTTTCTCTTTACGCGCCAAAATCTCCAAAGGCTTTTATGGAAGACCCAATTTTAAAAGGACTCCTCGTTCAACGCACCAACAACTTGTACCTCAAGAAAATTGAATCCAAATATATGACACCCGCCATTGATGCCAATGCGAAAGATGTTTCGATTAGTTTTGGAGAAGTCTTTCATCCGGATTTAAATCATCCTGCATTTTTAAATCAAGCCTCTACCAACGTCAAAGGTAAATCCCTCGCAGAAATTAGGCAACCTTTTGACCAACTTAAATTTGCAGAACAACTCTACCATCAGTTTTCCATTGATGTTAAAAAGTTGAATGCTGATGACATTCAACAAATGGTTTCTATTGCCACGCTCACTGGACTAGATGAACTTGCAGCGGCAGATATTGTTGGCACTAATTTAGATTTAAATCATCGTTTGAATATGGATAAAGTCATGCAAGCTGCTCGCCAAGAAAAGCGCATACCATCTTTTATTCGACAACGGCAACAACAGAAAGTTCAATTACAAGAAACCTCAACTCAAGCCAAATTAATGAATCAAATGGAAATGATGGCTCCCTTAGATTTTTTAATGATGAAACAACAAGGGGCAGAAGTATCGCCAGCAGATTTTAGTTTGTTATTACGATTACAAAATCAATATGCCTTACCAACTAGTGTCATTAATGCACTGATTCATCATGTTTTAACGACACAAAACAATGTTTTGAGTTCAAGATATGTTGAAAAACTC
>JBEDGE010000095.1:0-3131 GCA_041174805.1 Bacillota bacterium | reverse complement strand
TAATGCAAATGACATTAAAGAACGTATTCAATTTATTCTAAAAACAGAAAAAATTCCCTATGATGAAAAAGCCGTTCAAGCGGTGATTCAATTAGCCGACGGTGGCGTTCGCGATGCTTTATCTTTACTCGATCAAGTCATTGCCTATACTGGCGGGCGTTTTGAAGAAAAAGATATTTTGAATTTATTCGGTTTAGTTAGTCTTGAAGATAAAATTGAATTGCTAACGGCAATTGGTCGACAAGACCAATCCACGATGATTGGAAAGATTGATTCTTTCGTTCAAAAGGGAGCAGATTTAAAACGTTTATTAATGGATTTATTGGTGATGTTAAAGGATTTATTAATTCTTGTCAAAACCCAAGAACCTAGTTTGATGGCAACCCTCAAAGAACCGGAAGCAAATCGTATTTTAGAAGACCTTTCCATCGCATGGATTCCCGTTGTTACTGAGGCAATTATGACGATTCAAACAGATTTACGTAATCCTTCTGCGATTCCTGGTTTACTTCAATTAAAACTCTTACAACTTGAAAAACCTGATAACAAAACAAAAACACCTCCTAATATTTTTGACGTGATGAAAGGTAAATCGGAAACTGTTTCGAATCCTTCCAATAAACAAACTGCCAATATGCCGCCTGCTGCCATTGCTGAAACCGGAGATGGTCTTTACATTGATGATGTGAACATGATCAAAGTCATGGTGATGGGCGATAAAGATGCTAGACAAGACATTTTACAATCATGGAAGCAAATTGATTCCATGCTTTATCAACCACAATTCGCATCGATTGCAGCTTTACTTAAAGATGCTAGACCTTATGTTTTGAGCAAACATATTCTTGCCTTAGAAGTTGATCAGGCAACGGTGGCGACGCAATTGAACTTAGTTGCCAATCAACCTCTCATTCAAAAAGTGATGCAAACCATTGCTCGATATGAAGGTGTTGTCTATGCGATTAATCGCCAAGAGGCTGTGAAACTTAAAAAGTTATTTATGGATTTGGCGCAATTGAATAAATTGCCATCCAAACAAGATACACCACCAACAGTTAAGAATTGGACCTTCAAATGAAACCTTTAAAAAGTTTACAAGCTTTAATTGAATCCTTTGAAAAATTACCGGGTGTGGGAAATAAATCCGCTGAAAGAATGGCCCAAGCTATTTTAGAATTTAGCGAAGAGGACGTCTTACAATTTCAAGAAAGTCTAGGTGCGGTCAAACGCTTTGTTCACCCTTGTCAAACTTGTGGTGTGCTTACCGAAGAACCATCATGTGAGATCTGTACATCCACTCGTCCTTACCAAACATTGGTCGTAGTCAGTTACTCAAAAGATGTTGCGGCATTTGAAAAACTTGAATCACCAACATTTCGTTATCAAGTTTTAGGTGGCGTTCTTTCTGCGAGTAAAGGGATGAGTATTGAAGACTTACGTATCGATGCTTTACAAAAAGAACTGAAAAAACATCCTTATCAAGAAGTGATTATTGCAACGAATCCAACCTTAGAAGGTGAAACAACCGCACAATTTCTAGCGAACATGTTGAAAAAAAATGGTTTAACGATTACCCGTATTGGTTATGGGCTACCCATGGGTGGTCATGTAGACTATGCGGATGCTTTAACGCTTTCAAAAGCCTTGACTGGAAGAACGAAAATCAAAGGAGAATAAGATGTTTATTACCTTAGAAGGACCTGAAGGAAGCGGAAAAACTTCCGTGATGAAGGAAGTTATTGCGAGACTGAGAAAAGAAGGTTTTGTCATTGAAGAAACTCGCGAACCAGGTGGAACACCGATCGCTGAACAAATTCGCCAAGTGATTCTTCAAAAAGAAAATACCAAACTTGACCCAAGAGCAGAAGCATTATTATTAGCAGCGAGTCGCCGACAAAATTTAGTTGAAAAAATTTGGCCCGCTTTAAAGGCTGGAAAAATTGTCATTTGTGATCGATTTATTGATTCTAGTTTGGCTTATCAAGGTGGCGCGAGGGGATTAGGAATTGAGGCGGTTCTCAACATAAATCTTTTTGCTACGGAATCTTCTTATCCCCAATTAACACTCTTATTCGATATTCCACCTGAACTAGGATTAAAGAGAATTGCCGCGAACGCCAACCGAGAAATTAATCGCTTAGATCTTGAACAATTATCTTTCCATCAAAAAGTGAGAGACACCTATTTACAACTGGCAAAACGTTTCAAAGATCGCTATGTGATTATTGATGCTTCTTTGCCTCTAGCAACCGTGATTGAAAACACTTACACGGCTATCCATCAACGCTTGTTATGAATATTGAGGGCTATCTTAAAAACCAACAAAAACCCGTTTATGATTTATTTGCGCATGCTTTAAAGAAAGATAAATGGAGTCATGCTTATTTATTAAATGGTTTTCAAGGTCAACCCCTTCAGGATATTGCTTTATTTTTAGGCCAATCCCTACTTTGTGAAAAACCTCAACCTTTAGCGTGTGGACAATGCTTAACTTGCCAACGATTTCAAAAACAAGATTACACAGATTTAATCATCATCGATGGCAGTGAAGCCTCCATTAAAAAACAAGATGTCTTAAGCCTTGAATCACGCTTTGCGATTACAGGATTAGAAAAAGCGAACAAACAAATTTATCTATTGCATAAAATTGAGGCGATGACGCCGGAAGCTATCAATGCACTATTAAAATTTCTAGAAGAGCCTACCTTGGATATTTATGCGATTTTAACCACGACAAATATCGACGATGTCTTGCCTACGATTCAATCACGAAGTCAGGTCATTCACTTTAAACCAAATCAACCCCAACGATTAATTGATGAAGCGATGGCCCTTGGTGTTGAACCCGCAATCGCAGAGTTATTGAGTTTTGAATATGGGTCTGCTGAAGATATCAAAGAAAAAAGCACCGATGAGAATGTCAAACAATCGATTAATCAATTAGAACAATTTGCGCAAATGTGGATTCAAAACCCCGTCACTGCGATGCATGAATTTAGAATGAACTGGATGCCATTACTGACCGAGACTGAGCAAGTTGAAATGTTCATTCAACGGTGGATAACCATCCTGACTGAACTTAGTAAATTGATGGCGAAACAAAATATTCTTTTGAAATCGTATGTTAAAAT
>JBEDGE010000094.1:0-9537 GCA_041174805.1 Bacillota bacterium | reverse complement strand
GAAAACTATACCCTTGAATTAGGAAGTGGTCAATTTATTCCAGGTTTCGAAGAACAAATGGTCGGTTTAAAAGCCGGTGATCAAAAAGATCTCAAGGTCAAATTCCCAGAAAATTATGCTGCAGAATTAGCCTCAAAAGATGCCATCTTTAAAATTAAAGTCCATGAAGTGAAAAGTAAACAACTTCCTGAACTAAATGAAGCTTTATTCACGGAAATGAAATTGCCTAATGTTAAAACAGAAGCTCAATTCCGTGATTATTTAAAACAAAAAGTCACCACCAATAAGACCCGCGCAGGTGATGATCAGTTTTATTCAGAGATCTTAATGAAAATTACCAAAGAAGCCGATATCGATCTACCCCATGAAGCTATTCATGAGCAAATGGATGCGATGAAAGCTGACTTAGAAGAAAAGTTAAAGCAACGTAATCAAACGATGGATCAATACCTCAAAGCTAATGATTTAACTGAAGCTAAACTTCATGATCGGATGCATCAACAAGCCGAAGATATTTTACGCGCAAGTTTAGTCGCAAATAAAATTGCAGAACTTGAAAATATTGAAGTTACCGATGAACTTGTAGATTTTGAAATTGCAAAAATCGCGGAGCAATATAAGATGGAATTTGCAAAAGTTAAGGAAATTCTCACACCTAACTTATCAAGATTCCGTGCTGAAATCCGCGACCGTTATATTAAAGAATTCCTCATTAAGCACAACTCATAGTGCCAATTCGATCGAACTTTCTACCTCTTTAGCACTTATCACTTGCAAGTGCTAAAATCCTTGCTATAATATTTTTAGCACTCAAAACAATTGTTTGCTAAACGGAGGAATTTATGAAGAAAGAAACGTATCAATTACCCTTGTTAATTACTCGAGGCATGGTGTTATTTCCTAACCAAGCCCAATCGATAGAAGCCGGTCGACCCTTTTCGGTTGCAGCGATTGATGCTGCAAAAGTTGATGGTAATGATCTCATTTTAGTCACCTCACAAAAATCACCTGAAATTGATGAACCTGCCACAACGGATGTTTTTATGGTTGGAACCATCTGCAGAATGTCCAACATTACATCCTTAAAACGTTATACAAGATTAAAAGTTTTACCTATTGCCCGTGTTCTTATCACCGAAATTAATAAAGTCGGTGACACCTGGACAGCCAAAGCTGAAAAACTTGAAGACGTGATTGGTGATCATAAAACTGAGGTTGCATTAGTTCGAAACATTATTACCTCCCTTGAAGGGATGCAAGCCGTTACCAATCGTTTACCAAGAGAAGTGATTGGTCAATTATCAAAAGGCGTTGCGGCAACAGATATTGCTGACATCCTCGCCAACCTTTTACCAATGCCGGTTGATCAAAAACAAAAGGTTTTAGAAACCCTTGAATTAAATGAACGTTTGAAAATGGTCTTAGATGCAGTCAATGAAGAAAAAGAAATTGCCGACATTGATAAGCATCTCCAAGAAGAAGTTAGAAAGTCCGCAGAAAAAAATCAAAGAGAATATTTTTTAAGAGAAAAACTCAAAGCCATTAAAACTGAACTGGGTGAAAATCCAGAATCTTCAGACTCTGAAGAATCGTTATTAAAGCGATTAGAATCGGGTCAGTATCCTGACCACGTCAAAGCGAAAGTAAGAGCGGAATTAAAACGTGGTGAAATGATGCCTTCGAGTAGTTTGGAAGCGTCCTTGATCAAATCCTATGTTGAATTAATGCTTGATTTACCTTGGTGGCAACGAACCAGTGATAATGATGACCTCATCAATGTTCAAACCATTTTGGATGCAGATCATTATGGACTAGAAAAAGTTAAAAAACGTATCATTGAATACTTAGCGGTCAAGAAAATGACTGGCAGTTTAAAAGCACCGATTTTATGTTTCTATGGTCCGCCAGGGGTTGGTAAAACCTCGCTCGCTCGCTCCATCGCCCGGGCTTTAGGCCGTAAGTTTTTTAAAGCATCCCTTGGTGGTATTAGCGATGAAGCTGAAATTCGCGGTCACCGTCGTACCTACGTTGGTTCGATGCCAGGTCGTATTCTCAATGGAATGAAAAAATCGGGAGTTGTCAATCCTGTGTTTTTATTAGATGAAGTGGATAAACTAGCCTCATCCTATAAAGGTGATCCAGCTTCCGCACTCTTAGAAGTCTTAGACCCCGAACAAAACTTTGCATTTAACGACAACTATATTGAAGAACCCTATGACTTAAGTAATGTCATGTTCATTGCCACGGCTAACTATCTAGAGGATATTCCTGCACCTCTTCGCGATCGATTAGAATTAATTGAAGTTAATTCTTATACCGAAGTTGAAAAGATTGAAATCGCCAATCGCCATTTAATTGAAAAACAATTGATGGCAAATGGATTAAAGAAAGAACAAATTTCATTCTCCAAAGAAGCCCTATCTGCCATCATTGAATTTTACACACGTGAGGCTGGCGTTCGTGAACTCGAAAGAAAGATAGCCAGTATTTGCCGAAAAGCCGTGGTTGATCTGCTCAAGGATACCAAGATTACCTCTATCAAAGTGACGCCTGCTGTTGTTAGAAAGTACCTAGGTGTTGAAATTTTTGATAACTCAAAAAAAGAAAAAACCTCTCAAGTTGGGGTGGTGACTGGTTTAGCCTATACCCAATATGGTGGTGATATTCTTCCGATTGAAGTCAACCATTTCCCGGGATCTGGTCGATTGGTATTAACGGGTAAACTTGGTGATGTGATGAAAGAATCGGCAACGATTGCCCTTGACTATATTCAAGCGAATGCGACGAAATATGGTATTGATTCTAAGATGTTCAAAGAACGGGATATTCATATTCACATTCCTGAAGGTGCGGTTCCAAAAGATGGCCCTTCTGCAGGTGTGACGATGAGTGTCGCCATCATCTCCGCATTAACGGGACGCCAAGCATCGAGTGAAGTAGCGATGACCGGGGAAGTCACCTTAAGAGGCAATGTTCTAGCAATCGGGGGATTAAGAGAAAAAACCATCGCTGCATTACGTAGTGGCATTAAAACGGTTTTGATTCCAGAAGAAAATAAAAAGAACGTCGATGATTTAGCAAAAGAAGTGAAAGAAAATCTTAAAATAATCTACGTTAAGAACGTTGATGAAGCGATTGAAGTGACACTCTCCGCTTCGGTGAAAGCGTAATGGATTTTCAAAAAACAACCTTTGTTAAAACGGTGGTGCGGGTCGAAGACCGCCCCCGTTTTTCTTTACCGGAAATTATACTGATTGGTCGCTCTAACGTTGGAAAGAGTAGTTTAATCAACGCGCTTACTGGTCAAAAAAAACTTGCCAAGACCTCGGCAACACCTGGGAAAACCCGCAATCTTAATTATTATATGGTCGATCATCAAGTATATTTGGTCGATGCGCCCGGATTCGGTTATACCCAATACGGCAAACAAGAAATGCAACGGTTTTCCGAACTAATGCAGCCTTACTTTTTAGAAGCGAAACCCAAACTCGGACTCTATCTTATGGATAGTAGACGGGAAATCTTGGAAACAGATGTCCTTTTTATTCAAGAACTGAATCGATTTATGAATGTTTTAATTGTCTTTACGAAGATTGATGTGCTCAATCAAAAAGAGCAAGCCGCACTTCTCAAACAATTAAAAACATTGGGTTTACCAGAACAAGATTATGCTTTTGTCAGCCGTGATAATCCACGCCTCCTCCAAAAATTAAAAGAACAGATTAAAGGATATATTTCTCTTCCCATCTCAAAATCTGAATAACTTGTTGTATAATTTAAAAGATAAAAAGAGTACATCGTCACTTCTTTACTTAGAAAGCCTGAGTGGATGAAAGCAGGTTAAAGAACATGATGGAAGTCGTTTATCATCTTAAAAACGTCTCCTCGCGTTAAGAGGGTTGAGTGCATGCTTCATCGCATGAATTAAGGTGGTACCACGCATCGATTGCGTCCTTATCCAAGGACGTTTTTTTATTTCTAGGAGGAAATTATGGAACTTGCAAAACGTTATAACCATCAAGAAGTAGAGGAAGGTAAGTATGAGCATTGGCTCAAACTTCGGTTGTTTGGGATTCAACCCAACCGAAAAGAAAAATACACTATTGTTATACCTCCACCGAATGTTACCGGTAAATTACACTTAGGTCATGCTTGGGATAATACGCTTCAAGATATTTTGATTCGCTTCCACCATAGTTTAGGAAAAGATGTGATTTATTTACCTGGCATGGATCATGCTGGTATTGCCACCCAAGCTGTGGTTGAAAATAAACTAAGAGAAAAAGGAATTTCTCGTTATGATTTGGGTCGAGAAAATTTCTTAAAAGAAATGTGGAAATGGAAAGATGAATACGCCCTTAATATTCGTCGTCAGTGGGCTAAATTAGGTTTAGCATTGAATTATGATTTAGAACGCTTTACCTTGGATGAAGGTCTATCGAATGCGGTGAAGGAAGTGTTTATAAAGCTTTATCGAGAAGGTTTAATTTACCGTGGTGAACGTATTATCAATTGGGACCCAGAACAAAGAACCGCTTTAAGTAATGTAGAAGTTATTCATAAAGAAATCGAGGGTAACCTTTATTATTGCCGATATAAGTTAGAGGATGGATCACAAACCTTAGTGGTTGCGACTACCCGTCCTGAAACGATGTTTGCAGACGTTGCATTGGTGGTGAATCCTCAAGATGAACGATATATTAACTTAATTGGTAAGCGCGCGATTAACCCAAGTAATGGCCAAATAATTCCAATTATTGCCGATGCCTATGTCGATACATCATTTGGGACGGGTGTGATGAAATGTACACCTGCTCATGATGCAAATGACTTTGCCATTTCTGAACGCCATAAACTTGAACGACCCATGTGTATAGAAAAAGACGGTACGATTAATGAACGCGGTCATCAATTTAAAGGTCTTGATCGATTTGAAGCACGAAAAAAACTTGTGCAATATATGGATCAACACGGTAACGTAGAAAAAATAGAACCGATTAAGCACTCCGTTGGTCATAGTGAACGTAGTGATGCTATCGTGGAACCTTATTTATCAAAACAATGGTTTGTAAAAATGAAACCATTGGCAGAAAAAGTACTAGCCCTTCAAGCCAGTGAAAATAAAATTCGTTTCTTTCCGAACCGTTTTGAACAAACGCTACAACAATGGATGGAAAAAGTTGAAGACTGGTGTATTTCTAGACAACTCTGGTGGGGTCACCAAATTCCTGCTTGGTACCATAAAAAAACGGGCGATATTTTTGTGGGCGTAGAAGCGCCTAAAAACATTCAAGATTATGAACAAGATGGCGATGTACTCGATACGTGGTTTTCTTCTGCATTATGGCCTTTTTCAACACTAGGTTGGCCCAATTCTAATCAATTACTTAAAGATTATTTTCCTACTTCAACGATGGTAACTGGCTACGACATTATTTTCTTTTGGGTCGCAAGAATGGCATTCCAATCGTTGCATTTTTTAGGCAAAAAACCTTTTGAAGATGTCTTAATCCATGGTATTATTCGTGATTCACAAGGACGCAAAATGTCAAAATCTTTAGGCAATGGCGTCGATCCAATTAAAGTCATTGACCAATATGGAACCGATGCGCTTCGTATTTATTTAGCAACCAATTCAAGTCCTGGTCAAGATACAAGATACATTGAAGAAAAAGTCGAATCTCAAGCAAACTATTTAAATAAGATTTGGAATTCTGCACGATTTATCTTAAGTTATTTACCTGCAGATTTTAAACCCACAAGACTACTTAGGGAACATTTAGATGGTCTTCAAATCGGCATCCTCCAACGCTTAAATCAAGTATTAGATCAAGTGAAATCTAATTTATTAAAATATGAAATAGGTTTTGCCTCGACGGTCATCTATAACTTTGTCTATGATGATTTTTGTTCTTGGTATTTAGAGTTTTCAAAAGTAACACTGAATCGTGAGGATGCCACTAGTAAAGAAACCACACTGAACGTTCTTTATCATGTATTAAAGTCTATCCTCATCATTCTCCATCCATTTGCACCTTTTATTACGGAAAGTATTTATCAACAATTACCACAACATCAGGCTTCGATATATATGGAATTGTATCCAACGAATATGGTTTTAGGTCAAGAAGATCCTAGTTTTACACTCGTACAAAATATGATTAGTGATATTCGCACTTATAAAGTAGATCATCAATTACCTCCGAATGCAAAACTGAAATTAAGTATTGCTGCCCAGGATGATCATGTTTACAATACGATACTCCCCTATATTGAAAGATTTAGTTTTTCAAGCGTACAAAAGTTAACAACCAATCAGATAAAAACCTCTACCATGACCAGTTATTTATACGCGAAAGGATCGATGGTTATCGAAGAATTAATTGATCCAATCAAAATGAAGGCGCAATTAACGCAAACACTGAATGAATTAGTTGCTGAAATTCAACGGGCAAAACAAATGCTATCGAATCCAAAGTTTTTAGAAAAAGCTCCGCCACAAAAGATAAAAGAAGAACAGGACAAACTTGCTTTATATCAGCGTCAATATGATGAGACAAAAGCAAAGCTAGATAACCTAAAGATCTAAACTATATTTTTAACTCCTATTGAAAAATAGGAGGCAGTGTTGTGGAAGAATTAAGTGTTGAAGAACTTACGACCCTTAAAGGTGGTGAACCGGTTTCTTTAGCTGCCGTTATGGCGATTATGATTGTGGCCATTTCTGCAGTGATAGTTTATCGAATTTTTATGTCTTCAAGCGGAAAAGCTACGATTCCAGGTGGTTTTCAGTTTGAGTGGAAATAAACGCATTGTTGACCTTGCGCCATTAGAGCGCCCAAGAGAAAAAGCATTTGCATATGGCGTCAAGCAATTATCAAGTCAGGAATTAATTGCCTTGATGATTGGTTCAGGTGTCAAGGGGCACTCAGCGCTTTCGATTGCCGAAATGCTCATCAATAAATATGGTAGTTTGGTAGCACTGATGAAAATTCCTCTCCATGAATGGTTATCAATCCCTGGCATTCAAAAAACCAAAGCCATCCAACTACTCGGGATGTTTGAACTCTTTCAGCGTTTAGAAAAGCAAGAATTACCTCAAGTAAAACTCAATGATCCAAGCAAAGTTTATCAATGTTATCGCTTACGCTTAGGTAGTCTTTTGCACGAACAATTGATCATCGTTAAATTGAATCACCAATACCAATATAAAAGTGAAACCCTCTTTCGCCTTGGTTCACAAGCATCGCTTCAACTAGATTATCGTGACTTATTTGTGGATCTTTTAAAAACGGACACAAAAAAGTTTCTTTTGCTTCACAACCATCCCTCTGGCGATGTTACCCCTTCACAAGAAGACATTCAAACCACAATTGCCATCAAAAGAGAAGGTCAAAAGTTGGGTTTTCATCTCATTGATCATTTGATCATTTCTTTTCAAGGTTATTTCTCAATGAAACAGGAAAAAATTATATGAGAATTCGTTGACGATATATCGTGACTATGCTATATTACTAACGTTGTCGCCTCACGAGCTACAACCGCCTCTCAAGGTATTCAACGCATCGAAAGATGGACCGTCAGAGCGAGTCTGAGTGAAAAGGAGGTTTTTATGTACGCAATCATCATCACTGGTGGTAAGCAACTTCGAGTCGAAGTTGGTCAAAAGATTTTCGTTGAGAAACTTACTGCTGAACCAGGAGCAAAGGTCACGTTTGACCAAGTACTTTTGGTCGCCGATAAAACCGTTAAAGTTGGAAATCCAACGATTAAAGGTGCTTCGGTTACAGCGAAGGTTGAAAAGCAAGGATTAAGTAAAAAACTTACTGTTTTTACTTATAAATCTAAGCACAACGTTCGTCGTACATTAGGTCATCGTCAACCCTACACGAGCTTAGTGATTGAATCGATCAATGGTTAATTAGCATATGATTCAAGTCAGCATCATCCGTAGTAATCAACTCTATCGAATGATGAAAGTGACGGGTCATGCTAATAGCGCGCCTTATGGTGAAGATCTCGTTTGTGCCGCAGTATCTGCAGTCATGACGGGTGGAATCAATGCTTTAAATCTCAAAGCAGCCAAGGTGAAAAATACCGAAGGTCTGAGTGAAATTCAAATCACGAATCTTCAAAACTTAGAAAATCAATCTGTGCTTCGTGTCATATCCACTCAATTACAAACCATTGCGAATGACTATCCAACATACATTCGCATTCAAACCAAGGAGGAAAACGTATGAATTTATTTAAATTAAATCTTCAACAATTCGCATCTAAAAAAGGTGTAGGTTCAACCACAAACGGTCGAGACTCCGCAGGTCGTAGATTAGGTGCTAAAGCATCGGACGGTCAAACTGTCACAGCTGGTAGCGTCATTTATCGCCAACGCGGTACAAGAATTTATCCAGGAATCAACACCAAAAAAGGTGGAGATGATACAATTTTTGCAACCAAAACTGGTGTTGTAAAATATCAACGTTGGGGAAAAGATCGAACTAAAGTCAGCGTCTTAGAAGCAACGGCAAAGTAAAGAAATAGACCACGTGAAGTGGTCTTTTTTTGTTATAATTGAAACATGAAATTAATCTCGATTGTTGTGCCTATGTACAATGAGGAAAAAGTTGTTCCTTTATTTTTTGCTGAAATCAATAAAGTCCTTCAGAACATCAAAAATTATCAATTTGAAATCGTGGTTGTCAATGATGGATCTAAGGATCAAACTTTAGCATTATTAAAAGCACAACAAGTCTTGCAAAAAAATCTTGTAATCGTTAACTTATCTAGAAATTTTGGTCATGAACCTGCTGTGGCAGCTGGGATTAAAACTGCCAAAGGTGATGCCATCATTCCGATGGATGCAGATTTACAAGACCCACCGACCTTAATTCAATCATTATTATCTAAATTTGAGGATGGTTTTGAAGTCGTCAATGCCAAAAGAAAAGGCCGCCATGAAGATACATTCTTTAAACGTTTTTCTGCGATAAAGTTTTATCAATTTGTTGCTAAACTCTCTGGAAAAATTAAGATTCCTCAAAATGTAGGTCACTTTAGACTTATTTCTAGAAGAGTCGCAGATGAAGTCAACCGCCTTTCCGAACGTAATCGCGTTTTTAGAATTGAAGTTCCCTTTGTTGGTTTTAAGACCACTGAAGTTTTATTTGATCGGCCCAAACGTGTTGCAGGAGAGACGCACTATAACTTAAAAAGTATGCTCAAATTAGCGGTGGATGCGATTGCATCCACAACCAGTGTACCGCTTGTATGGCCTGTACAAATTTTTATGCTTGTTGCGTTTATTTTTGGTTTAAGTGTCCTCGCCCAATTCATTCTCTTTTTTACCATTACCTTATCTGAAAATGTCCTACTGATTTGGTTACTCGGAAATATCATTCTCTTTTTATTTACCTTGTTATTTTTTGTCCTTTCCATTTTGTCCTTATATTTATCACGCGTTTTTATTGAAACCCAAAACCGACCTTTTTATATTATTGATGAAGTGATTGTTGGTCGTTCATAATTATGTTTATTGAT
>JBEDGE010000093.1:0-7019 GCA_041174805.1 Bacillota bacterium | reverse complement strand
TGTCCTGCTACGAAGTAATTTTTAACGATGCCTTTTAAAACTAACATTGATTTGACCTCCAAATACAAAAACCATTATACGAGTAATTTTTATCATGGGTATGATTAACACTACCTAAGGTGCGTTTATTTTTGGTTAAGATGCAAAACTAACGATAAATTAAGAAAATCAAAAGATAACCTGTGGATAGAGCCGCCATGGTTATCGGAAAACCGATTTTAAAGAAATCCCAAAATTTAACTTGGAAACCAAGTTTTCGAAGAAAACCAATGCCTGCAATATTCGCAGACGCACCAATCGGAGTCAGGTTTCCACCTAAGGTAGCCCCGGCGAGTAATCCAAACAGTAATAAATACGGAGGTAGTCCCAAGTTTAATGTTTGGCCTACGCCCATCATCACTGGCAATAATGTTGCAACATAGGGAATGTTGTCGATAAAAGCAGAGATGACAACAGAGATGAGAATAACAAACGTGTAAATGATGAATGGATCGTTGTTACCTAGGGATTCAAATAATTGTCCCATGGCATCAATCACGCCTTCATTCTCTAATCCAATAATCAAGATAAACAACCCAAATAACAATCCCAAGGTTTCAAAATCAATCGCTTGAAAAGCCTCTACAATTGCTCGCTTTTCTTGATTAAAGATAAGACGATATCCAACAAAGATCAATGCAACACCAAGGGTGATATAACCATTGATTTCATTGGGAGTGTTGGGAATAAAAGAGGCAACAATAAGGGAGAGGAGGATCAAACCAAGGAACACCGTAGGTGCTAAATCTTTAACACTCGTCTTTTGCGTAAAGTTAAGTTTTTCGTGATGTTTACCAAGAATAAACCAAAGCATAATTAAACTCATTACGGTTCCAATTTGCACAATAAAGAAAGGGCCAATTTTTCCTTCAACAATAAAGAACTCAAAGAAATTCATATCGGCATATTGTGCGCCGGCTAACATCACTGAAGTGGTGTCACCCACTAACGTTGCAAATCCTTGAATATTCGCAAACACTGAAACAGCGATAATTAGTGGAACAGGAGACATCTTTGTTTTTTTGGCAATATCTAAGGCAATGGGTGCCACAATAAGAACGGTAGCAACGTTATCAACAAACGCCGATACAAGACCGGCAAAAGTAGCTAATAAAATGATTGCCCACTTTGTCGAGGACACACGACGCATCATCCAATCGGCCAATAAAGCAGGCATACCAGATTCAATAAATTGTGAAACCACAATCATGGTTCCACCAATAATCATAAAAACATTCCAGTTCATCGCATCAGAAAACACGTCACTTAATGGACTATATCCAAGCACGATGAATAAACAAGCGACCCCAAGGGCAATCCAAGCTTTATAATTTGAAAAAATGAGTAAGGCTATATACGTTAATAAAAATAAACTTAGGGCAATTTCCATAACGTTTCAATTTTAACACAACTTGGTTTCAACGCTATCTTTCGATATGATGATGACATATGAAAATTGCATGGATTGGATATGGTGTGATGGGAAAACCTATGGCGACCCATCTGAGCCGTGATCATCAAATAACACTCTACAGTAGGAGCCAACATAAAATTTTAAATGTTCCTACCAATATCTCTGTTGTATCAACCTTAGAGGCTGCAATCCAACACCAAGACATGATTATGACCATGCTAGGAACACCTGATGATGTTGAACAGGTGTATGCTACGATTCTAAAAACCGTCAAACCCGGAACCATTCTGATTGATTTCACAACCTCCAGTCCTTCATTGGCAAAAACCCTTTATTTAAAATTTAAAAAACAATCGGTTTCTATCCTTGATGCTCCTGTGACGGGCGGTTTAAAAGGGGCTCAAGAACAAAACCTTACCATCATGGTAGGTGGTGATCCATCCACCTTTGAAAAATCTAAAACGATTCTTGATACCTTGGGTAAAAGAGTGCTTTATGTTGGAGAAGCGGGCCAGGGTCAATTTGCAAAATTAGCCAATCAAATTGCAATTGCAGGACAACTATCGGGATTAGCAGAGGCTTTAGCCTTTGCCCAATCTAAACATCTTTCTTTATCCCAAGTCATCAGTATTCTATCTTCCGGTGCGGCCCAGTCTTATAGTGTTACAGCCTATGGAGAAAAAATGATTCAAAAGGATTGGCAAGCTACGTTCTATCTCAAACACTTTTTAAAGGATTTACGCATTGCGATTCGGCATGCAACCACACCCGTTCCAATTGCAATTGCAGTTGAAAAAATGCTGAGCTCGCTTGTGAAAGACTATGGTGAAAAAGGTGTTCAGTCGTTGATCCAGGCGTATCTAAAATAAATTACTTTCCGTAGATTTGATACAACAACCATTGGACCAATTTAGTCGGTAATAACCATTTTAAGAATTGTAAAATTTTGTATTGCAAACCAACCGTCACATGAATGGGTGGATTTTTTTGTTTGACCAAACGAAGACAAACTTTGTAAACCGATGAAGCTGGTAAACCACCCTTTTCATCTTTTTCCATCACCGCTAGGGAACGTTCAAATCTCAATTGATATGGAGATTTTGTTTTTGAAAATCGTTGTCTTTGACTGGAAAAATTAGATTGGGTATCTCCTGGTTTGACATTGACGACACGCACACCAAAAGGTTTTAGTTCTTGTCTTAGTCCTTCGGTATACGTTCCAACGCTTGATTTCGTCATTGAATAAAAGGTTTGAAATGGAATCGTAAAATCACCGGCTACAGATCCAATATTGATAATCAATCCCTTTGTAACTTTAAGTAGTGGCACCATCATCTGCGTGACTTGATGGAGGCCCATCACATTTACGTCAAAAAGTTTCTTAACTTCCTCTACCGGCGTTTCTTCAATTGCACCAGCAATTCCATAACCGGCATTATTGATTAATACATCCAGTTGTTTATAAGTGGATTGAATATAGGAAAAAACTTTTTCAATTGATGGGGGTTGTGTGACGTCCATGATTTGAGCATCAAACGTGGGTTTTACTTTCGGTAAATGTCTTGCAACTCCAATGACGCGATAGCCAGCTTTGGCAAAGCCCTCGGCAACCGCATAACCAATTCCTTGTGAAGCACCGGTAACTAAAATGACGGATTGTTTATTGAATTTCATGAAGCATACTCATCAATGCTTTTTCATCCATTGGAACTTTTTTTAATACTTCATCAATAATCTCAACAGCTTCATCAATCAATGCTTTCGTGTGTGTGGCAGTATAACTTGTCCGAATTAAGCATTGGCCTTCTGGTGCTGCTGGTGGAATCACAGGATTCACATACACACCATGTTTATAGAGTAACTTTGCAATCACAAAGGTCCGCATCATTGTATAAGTGTAGATTGGGATGATGGGGGTGATGGTGTCATTCGCTAATGGTAATTTCTTTTCTTCCATTTTCTTACGAGCGTATGCAGCAATATCTAATAAAGCTTTAGGCCGTTGTGGTTCTTTTTTAAGGATGCGTAAAGCAGCCAATGCACTGGCAGTCGATGCCGGTGTTAAAGCTGCGGAGAAAATAAACGGTCGTGATTTATGTTTGATGTAATTGACTACTTCTTTTTTCCCAACCATGAAACCACCGATGGATGCTAATGATTTTGAAAAGGTTGACATGATCATATCGACTTCATCATGAAGGCCAAAATATTCTGCAGTTCCTCTACCCTTTGCGCCTAGAACACCAAATGAGTGAGCATCGTCGACCATCACTCTTGCGCCATACTTTTTGGCTAATGCGACAATTTCAGGAAGTTTAGCAATATCACCGGACATAGAGAATATCCCATCCGTGACAATTAGTTTTCCAGCTTTTGGATCAGCTTCTTGTAATAATTGTTCCAAATGCTTCATATCGTTATGATTGTAACGAACGGATGAAGCAAAACTCAAACGAATACCATCATAGATGCATGCATGATTTTCTCGATCAGAAAAAATAATGTCATCGCGACCGGCAATCGCAGAAATAATTGCTAATGTGGATTGAAAGCCGCTTGGAAAGGTCAACGCTGCTTCTTTTTCCATAAACTCAGCAAGTTCTTTTTCTAAGTCTAAGTGTAAGGTTAAGGTGCCGTTTAAGAATCGAGAACCCGAAACACCGGTACCATATTTTTTAACCGCTTTTACCGTTGCATCGATGACACGCTTATCACCAGTCAATCCTAAATAGTTATTGGAACCGATCATCACTCGGCGTTTGCCTTCCATTTTAACTACGATATCTTGTTTACTTTCTAAGGCGTGGAAATAAGGATAAATCCCTAAATCAATTGCATTATCAACATCTTTAAATTCATATGCTTTTTTAAATAAATCTGCCATAGTTTTCTCCGAATTTTCTTTGGGTTAACAATGCTACAATAATATCATTATTAAGCTAAATTATGTATACGAAGGGCAAGGAATAGACCATGAAAAAGAAAGTAGATCTTAAAAAATTAACCCCTATTCAACGCGCGGTTACCCTTGAAAGTGCTACGGAACCACCCTTTCAAAACGAATATTGGAATCATAAGGAAAAAGGACTTTATGTTGATATCTTAGACGGGACCCCTTTATTTACCTCGGAAGATAAATTTGACTCCGGTTGTGGTTGGCCAAGTTTTACAAAACCAATTATTGAAACCGTTATTTTAGAACGACACGATTATTCTCATGGGATGATTCGTACAGAAGTGAGAAGTCAAGATTCTGATGCTCACCTTGGTCACGTCTTTGATGATGGGCCACAAGACAAAGGCGGGCTTCGTTATTGCATTAACTCAGCATCCTTAAAATTTATTCCCTATGACCAACTTGAACTGCATGGCTATGGCGAATACCGAAAATTCTTTAAAAAGAAATAGAGGGATACATGGAATCAATCAACTTACTCATTAGTGAATGGATTCAAAGTTTTCGCAATGAATTTTTAGATTCATTCTTTTTATTCATTACCGAATTTGGTGATGAAACTATTTTTTTAATCATTGCTGCTATCCTTTATTGGACCTTTGATAAACGTTTTGCCTATCGATTGGTTCTATTTTTTCTATATGGCGCTGTCATCAATGGAAGTTTAAAATTTTTAACAAATTCTCCTAGACCTTATGTAGAATATCCGGATCGCATTACGTTAGTTGGAGAAGGATCGGGTGGCACTTCTTTACCAAGTGGCCATGCTCAAAATAGTTCAATCCTCGGTTTAACTTTAAATGAAAAATCGAAACAGGTTGGCAAATGGTTTGCGCGATTTTTATTTGTGATGGTCGGTTTGGTCATGTTATCAAGAATCTATTTAGGGGAACATTATTTAAGTGATGTGATTTTTGGCTTAGCGATTGCCTTTGCTTATTACACCCTTGTGAATCAACTCCAAGCAAAAGGAAACATGCCTGCTTGGTTACGATGGATTCCAATTGCACTTTTAATGCCCATCGCATTCTTAACCAATGATAAGAATGTTTATTTGGCGGCAGCAAGTATTGTTGGCTTTACGATTGGTTTTCCACTTGAACTTAAACACATAGGGTTTTCCGTGAAGGGACCATGGTGGCAACAAATGCTAAAAGTGATAATGGGATTAGGTATCGCCTTAGCTTTACGCATTGGTTTAAAAGCAATTTTTGAAATGGGGTTATATTCAATCGACTTTGAAAACAATCCATTAATCACAGATCAATTATTAGACTTTACAAGATACCTCATCATTGCCTTATGGATGACACTTGGCGCACCATTATTATTTAAGTTGTTATTTAAAGCAAAAAAGCATTAATCAATTAACGTTGTTTATCAGGAATGGGTTTGATTCCCGCTTTCATCATTGGCTGGTTGATGAAGTATAACAATCCAAAAACAAGCATGAGACCACCTGAGCCAACCATCAACCATTCGATATCAATAATATCTGCTAACGGTCCAAATAAGGCGATACCAATTGGCATGGCAACTGAATTGATCATCGTTGAAATACTTGTCACCCGACCCATATAGGCTGGATCAACTTGTTCTTGAAGAATGACCGTCATGGGGGTGTTATAAAAAGGCAAGACGATACCTTGCATAAGCATGAAGGCAAAATACACATAAAAATTAGAGACGATCCCTAACATCAATACACCAAAACCCATGATAGAAATCGCAATACCGGCGGTGACAATACGATTTTTAAATCCACCCCACCAAGCCACAATCAAAGCACCAATGGTCATTCCTAGAGAAAAAGATACCTCTACCATCGTTAATCGGAACACTTCATCGCCAAAACTTTCAAACGATCTTACGACTTGTAGTGGTGATAAAAATGCCACCGGTGAAACCAGAATCAAAACAAAAAACAGATAAATAAAAAACGGAATTAAGAATTGATGTGTTTTTACATATTGAAGGCCGGCAACAAAATCTTGAACACCGTTCGTCGTTTTTGGTTTGCCTTCATTGACGTGCTTCGGAATGGTGACAAATAAAAGTAAGGTTAATACACCAATCACTGCAGTAACCGTATCAATATAAAATAAAAATCCAATGCTAAACCACGAGATTAAAATCGCAGCCACAATTGGACCCAACACATTAAAGGCAGATTGAATTCCCGTTTGAATCCCTTGGACTCTCATCAATTTATCTTGGGGGACCATTAAAGGAATGGCCGCACCAATTGCCGGTCCATGAATCGCTTGACCGATACCCCGAACAGCTGTCACAGCGATTAACATCCAAATTTCAATATTTCCTAACGAGAAAAGAAGCGCGGTGAGTAAGGTAATCAATGCAATGGTACCGTCGGCAATGACAATCAAAAGTTTTCGATTCATTTTGTCGGCGAGAACTCCAGCAATTGGAGAAAAGATGAGTAAGGGAATGAAAGAAGCAATAATTGCAATCGTTAAAATGGTTCCAGATTCAGTTTCAAGATTGATATACCAAAAAATCGCATATTGAACCAAAAGCGATCCGACAAAAGAAATCATTTGCCCAGCAATAAAGAATGTAATGTTACGTTTCCAATTTTTCATGTTTTTT
>JBEDGE010000092.1:0-12160 GCA_041174805.1 Bacillota bacterium | reverse complement strand
GGTGTAGGAACGGTATAACCAGCTTTTTCAACCGATTTTAATAAAGATTCTGATAAGCCTAAATTCGTAAATGACATAGTTTCTCCTTGGTGATGATCCACCAAGCAGTAAGCTAGGAATCATAAACACACGTACGACTATAACACACTGTGGTGTGATTAGATATGAGATTTCATCCAGTTAATGCGTTGTGTTAAGAAATTGCTTAGGTATTCGAACTGTTGTGTGATGGTGGTCATTTGCCGAAGTGGCTCGGGAATTGGACACCATCCTTCACATTGATCCATCGGCCATAATTCAAAATTATCTTCACTTAGGGCATTCAAACGAGATTCATTCCGTTCAAGCCATTCAAGGATATTCGGTAAGACATTATCTTCAAACATGTTGAGTTTTTCTTTGAAGCGATTTTTAATCGCTGGTACTTGCATCATCAACGTAAACAATTCATTCTTTTCATAGGTTGCCCAGCCCCAATGACCTTCTGGACCATACTCAATATAATCGGCATTTCCATAGGCTAAATCAAAATCCCATAAAGGCATATGTTTCATTTTGCCACCCGTTTCTTTCACCATATAAACCGAACCCCATCCCACATCGACGTTTTTAGCAATTTCTTGAATCATAAAATAATCAATCCAATTCTCGACATCCATATAGGTTTCATAGTTTTGCTTTTGAATGAGGGCTTGCCTCGTTGAGGTTAAGTAATTATTGATAAATCGAGTGTGTCTAAATTGATAACCCGTTCCTAAAGGATTAGGTTCTTTGATAACATAAGGCCGATCATTAATCCTAAACCATTCTAGGTTTTCATTGCCCTGGTTTTGGACATACACCTGATAATCGAGTTCAATCATAAATCCAGCATCGTCTAACGTGAGATTGGGTTCAACATTGAGACGATTTTTTGAAAATTCAACGCGTTCAATAAGCAAATATTGCCCACGATAACTTTGATTTATAAATAAATCAACAAAACGATAATCCAGTGAGTATAGCGTAGAAGGGAAGAATTGACTTATGTAGGCTGTTAAACTATTTCGTACCAGGGATCGATCAATATAGTTCGCAAGCAAAATATAATTCTTTGCAGCCTTCATGCCAAAGATTGAAGTATTTTCATCAAAGCGTATGCGATAGGGCCGTTTTGGCATAAAACGTGTGGAGTGGCCTCTCGTACGGATGCCTAGTGGACTGGTGACATTTTTAGAGACATACTGTCCATTCAAATCATATTGAATCGAAGCGCTAGCATTGATATAGTCTTCATAAAAAATATCACTTTCATTTTTTTGATTTGCTAAATTAATTCTTAAGACTGGACGTTTTGAAAAACTTGGAACATGAAGTTGGCTCTTTACGAACATTGGATATGTAAAAGTTGTAATAAAATCTCGTTTCCTTAGTGTTGCAGTCAATTGGATCAATTGGTCTTCGATTGGACTGACATATTGCAGGACCCCTTCGATAATTGGATAGTCTAAACTTGCCCATTCAATGGTAATGTCAGGGTCACTTTCAATGGTGAGTGGTAAAGCATAATTCTCATTAATATACTCAACAGATGGTGTTAATAAAGTTTCATATTGCTCAAGGGTTTCACTACTAATCAGTGGTTGACTCGATGGAAAGATGCCTTCGCAACTAGTTAACACCAAGATAAAAAGTAAGGCACCCATAAACCGATGTTGTGTTTGCGAAATCTTCATTATTTCAATATAACATTCAAACCAGTTGAAGTGGGTTCGACTTTAAATTCACTCGAGAGTCGGTAAGGATTGGTTGTCGTTTTCTTTTTTGAAAGGTCTTGAATTAAAACCTTGAGCGGTTGATTTTGGAAAAGATAGGAAATGCTTAATCCTTTTAAAGACAGAGGAATCAAAGGATCAATCACCAATTTATTTTGTATGACTTTTAACCCTAGGAAATGATGAATCAATGTTCTTAAATAAATACCAGGACCTGAGGAATATAATCGCCATCCTGCTTTAACTTTGATGGCACCTTTTCTTACTTTTTCAAAATCTCTTTTTGCTTCATATCGATCTAAAAAGGCTGCATCTGAACTTGAGAAATAAACATTTCTTTGTCTTCGTTCTGCTTGCGGTACAAACGCTTGCATCCCAATAGGATTAATCACATTCAAACCCCACCATGCTTCTTCAGCGTTACCAATGGTTGTCATCGCTTCGATGTAACGAATATGAGCATGAACATATTGGATACCAATTTCACGGCCAAAGTTTGCGGCGGTTTCTGCCCGTTGGAAATACGTCTTTTTTCCACCTTGATACGTGACAGCCGTATTCATTAAACGCACACCATCAGGATGTCTTAAATGTTGCCGGATGATGGCTTGATATGCTTCGATATTTTTCTTGTCAAATAAATGACTAATGATGCCACGATTAAAGGGTAATAATCGATAAGAGAGACCTGTTTTCTTGTCTTGTGGATGTAATAATACTTCGCGATGATCTGGATAAAATATGACAAATCCAGCTGGAACACCATCAACAATAAGATAGGCATTAAAATCTTTCTTGATTGCTTCTTTATATGCGAGAAGTTCTGCTTGTCGGTGATCCGTAAAGATCGCCCATTGCGATAAATGGTTGAGGGCTTCGTATAAAAGTGCAACCGTCCAACCGGATACCATTTGTTTTGTTAACGTTTGATTGGCGGGTTGTAAGGTATCATCCCAGTCACCACCCCCATACGCTGGCAATGAGGTTCCATGAATTGAGGATTTTTGCAAAACTTGAATGATGTCCCATACATGTTCTGATAAGGATGCTTTTACTTCCGTAAAGGTGCCTTTATGTTTGTCCATATAAGGAAGAGTTTCTTTAAGTATGGTGAGGTCACCAGTAGCCTCTAAATAATTGGCAAGTGCTTTTAAAGGCCAAACCGTAACATCGCCGTGTGATTCATGAGCTTGAATATTGCGATAATTATCAAACATAAACCATTGAGGAAATTCTTTGGTATCGGCAAATTGTCGCGAGAAAACTTTGAGAAGGATTTCTCGATTCAGATCAAAACGTTGGGCGGTTAAAAAAAGTTCAAAAGGGCCTTGTAAGACGTCTCGAGTACCCCAGGCTGCACCATTATACTGTTCGAGTCCATGGGGTGAAGCGTAGTGAACAAGTGCGTCATGCACATACCAAGGTACCATTAAATTAAAAGCATCAAGGCCTGTTTGTTGTTGAGGATGTTCTAAATGAAGTGGCATAAATTTTTGAATGAATGTTCGATATTGTCGATTGAATTGGATTGTTTCTGGTAATGTTTTAATCTCAGCACTTAAAGTTGCTTGTGAGAAAAATTGAAATTCAGAAACATTTTTCATGTCAAGGAAAATCATTCCGCCATCCGTCATGGAAGGTTGAATAAAGTCTTTTGGAAGTTTAAGTTGAAATGGTTGATTCAACGTCAATTGATAACGTAAGCCACGATAATGATTGGCAATAAATCCATTACTTCTACCATCGATCGTGATCGATTGACCCGATTGGGTGTATTGAATCTGAGGTTGATATTCATTTGTGTCAAGTAAGATTTGCTGAGAAAGAATGATTTGATATGACTTCTTTTGAAGCGATTGAAATGTTAGTTTGGAGATTGGATCTTTTCCATTAACCGCAAGGGTGATAACCCATTCATCATCTTTCAAGATGTAGTGCCATTGGACTTGATCAACTGACATGAGCATAAAAGAAGGCATGCCAAGTAATTGGTATTGTCCTTGGTAATAAACATATAAACGCGTACCTGAAATGGTATGGGCGTTAAGAGGGTGTCTTAAATCACCGGTTAATTTATGGAAATTAGAATTGCCATAAACGGTATGAGAACCAAAGACACCAAAGATATAGGCAGTTGTTGCAAACACATCTTCTGTTGCATGCAACACATCACCGCTCAACAGAATATGACCATGGGGCCGTTCCACAAGGCGTTCTTTTTGTTGAGTTATGAGATGATCACCTTGGTCTGTAAAAGCTGATAAAAGTTCTTCTTTTGAGGACATTTCTATTTGTTTGAGATTCGGAAATCTAGTCTGTAATGCTTTACTTTCAAGGGGTAACCCTGAAAGAGGTTTGATAGGATTTAAAAGATTCGTCCATCGTTGCCCTTTGATCAAGGTGTTGGCACGGGATTCAAAGATTGGTTTCGCTAATGGAGCGTTTAAAAACAAACCATCTTGTTTCACCGAAAGACCATAAAATGAAATCGAAAGTGGTTTAGGTGTTAATGCAAATGGTTTTGTTTGTAAAGCTGGATACGCAAATTCATATTGATAATTTTGTGATGGTAATTGATTGAGTTGATAAGCAATTGGCGTATGCGTTACTTTATAATCTAGCCCAAAAAACTGCATCGTATCCGTCGAATATCCAATCGTTGGAAACGAACTACCGATTTGAACATAATGGGTTAAGCCTTGATTTTGTCGAGATAAAATCGTGTGATAACCGTCTTGGGTAAAGATTTGATGATCGATATATTGGGAGGTATAGGCCTCATTCATCAAGATGCCAAAAGGATGACCAATACCAATATCTTGACCATACATCAGGTCATAAACCGCTTGTGTGGCAAGCTTAGATTGAAGCTGGACTTGATATTGCCAACCATTCTCTTTAACGATTAAATGAACTTGATATGTAACATCCCAAATCGAACCCTGATAAATCGCTCCATCCTCTGTTAATTGCCATTGACTAGGACTATGGATACCGATTAATTTACGAACCCGGTAACCTTGTGCAGTTTTTTCTCTAAGGTAAAGATTGGCAATCATGCCATCAAACGGATTCCCTTGCAGTAAATTGATTTGATGTTCACCATGCATCCACTTAAACACATCACCCGTTGCTAAAAGAGAAAGACTAATCTCTCCTTTTTTAATAACATGAGTTGACCATTGATTTGTTAATGATTGCATCCGTTAAATCTCCTTTTGAACTTTTAGTAAAGAGGTTTCTTCACCTGTCACAAATGAAAGTTTACCTTTCAGAGGTTGCCGCTGATAGTTAGCATCAATATAGGTTAAAAATTGGCGATCAATCTTGATAGTAAGCGTTTGTGTTTCTTGCGGTTGAAGGAAACGTTTTGCCATTCCCACCAATTGGCGATTAGGTAAAGCTACAGGGGCAAGAGGTTGGTTTAAATAAACTGGAACAATAACATATCCTGCTCTTGTACCCGTATTTTTTACTTGAATTGAAAGCTGAATATCTTCTTGCGTGGAAGCATCTTTGAACTGTTCAAAAGCAAAGGTGGTATAACTTAAACCATCCCCAAAAGTGAACAAGGGTAGATTCGATTCATCAATATAGTGTGAGGTATACGTAAAATTTTGTCCTAAGAAAGGGCGACCGGTATTAAGGTGGTTATACATGATGGGAATTTGACCTACACGTCGAGGCAAGGTCATCGTTAATTTAGCAGAGGGGTTATTTTTTCCCAGTAAAGTATCGCTAATGGTATAAGCTGCTTGTGAACCTAAAAAGTATGCATAAAGAATGGCTTGCACATCATCCACGATTGGTGTCAGAACCAATGGACGGCCTGCTGTGATAATCAAGACAATGGGTTTTCCATATGCTTTTAATTGCTTGATAAATTGAATCGTTTTATCTGATAATACTGGATTGGTTTTCGAACGAGCTTCGCCAGATTCCTTTTCTTCTTCACCTGTCATCACGACCAACACATCCGCAACTTTGACTTGTTGTTTGAGCGCTTCCGACCAGGTTTGAACATCTTCATCAGCATGTTGAACAAAAGGTTTTAACACGGAATTTAAACTCGGGGTGATGGTTCGATTTCCATGCCAGGACCAAGGACCTAATAATGCACCACTATTCGAAAGATGTCCGAGTAAAGCAATTTTTTGGTGGGTTAAGGGTAATAGATTGTTTTGATTCTTTAAAAGAACAATTGATTCATCTGCTAATGCTTTTGCGATTGCAAGTTGAGGAGCTGAAAGCGGAAAAGATTTTTCTTTTTCGATATGAGCACCTTTGAAGGGGTTTTGGAATAAACCCAAATCCTTCTTTAACTTTAAAACTCTTAAAACAGCTTGATCAATTAAATCAATGTCAATTAAGCCGTTTTTTACTAATGTCGGGATATGTTTAATATAAGCACCCGAAGCCATTTCAATATCAACGGTCGCAAGTAAGGCTTGTCGAACTGCATCTTGGTCATCTTTACTAACCCGATGCACGACCGTTTCAATAATCGAGTCATAATCAGAGATGGTAACACCTTTAAATCCCATGCGCTTACGGAGTATTTTTCTTAATAAGGTTTGATGAATGGTCGCTGGAATGCCTTCAAAAACATTAAATGAAGTCATCGCCATTCTCACCCCAGCATCCACTGCACCACGATAACCAGCATCATATTGTTGATAAAAATCATGCAGTGAAAGACTAGCTTGAGCGTAATCTCGACCGGCTAGAGCAGCACCATAAGCGGCAAAGTGTTTAATACAAGCAGCTAAACTGTCTTTATTCTTTAAGCGTTTTCCTTGATAACCTTGGGTCATCGCATAGGCATAGTGATAAGAAAGATAAGGGTCTTCACCATAGGCTTCCATCACTCGTCCCCAACGTGAATCTTTGACAAGATCCGCCATTGGTGAAAAGGTGACATGAATGCCACTCAAGGTTGCTTCTTCTGCAGAGGCGCGGGCCATTTTGTAAAAGTTTTGGGTTGAAAAAGATCCTGCTAAAGCAAGAGGAATTGGGAAAATGGTTTTGTAACCATGAATAATATCTGCCATGAATACTAATGGAATTTTATGTCGACTCTTGGAAAGATACATGCTTTGGATGTCCATCATTTCTTGAGGATTACCAACACCAAGTACGGAACCAGCAAGGAAAATATCTTGTTCGCTTAACTTGAGACGCTGAACAGGTCCTGCGACTTCTTGTAGCGCTTCTTTCTTAAAAAAATATGGCGGTAACTGAACAAGTTGACCTGCTTTTTCTTCTAAAGATAAGGTCGTCAGTAGTGCTTTGATATTCATCGTTGTGTTGACTCCTTTATGATGATTTTTCCAATTGGTTTTAAGACCCCTTTGACTTCTCCACTTTGCTGGAGCGCATCAATGAGGAATGTTGCGGCCGTTTGACCCCATGCATAATGATCAATTGAAACCGTTGTTAAGCTAGGTTTGATATAAGGATTGTTTAGATAAGAACCATCAAATCCAGCAACACCGATTGCTTCTGGAACACCCACACCTGCTTCTCGAAGGGCTTCCATGACGCCAAGTGCCATTTCATCATTGGCACAAAACACAAAATCAGGTCTTGTTTTCATTGCAACAATCGTTTTCCCGGCTTGATAACCTGATGGTGTTGTAAAATCTCCTTGATAATAATGCTGACTTTTTAACCCGGCTTCTTGCAAAGCTTGCAAATATCCTTTGTAACGTTCTTTGTTGTTAAAAGCATCTTTAGGTCCAGAGACATACACAAAACGTTGATATCCTTGATTGATCATTTGTCGAATCAATTGATGGACCAACAAATCATTGTCCATGACACTTGGGTAAATATTTTTGCCTTTTAAAAACGTATCAAGAACCACAACCGGTGAGTTTTTTGCGTATTGAACAATCACTTTTTTATCAAAACCTGAATCGAAAATAATCGCACCATCAACTTGCTTTTCTCTTAACATCATGGAAGAGGATTGACCTGAACTCACTAAAATATTCATGTTGCGTGCATGCACAACTTTATTGATGCCTTCGAGGATTTCTGAGAAAACGGGACCACTAAATCCATAGACAAACACACCAATATTATTGGTTTTTTTGGTCTTTAGATTTCGAGCAGATGCATTGGGATGGTAATTGATTGCTTCTGCCACTTCCATGACGCGTTTTCTAGTTTCTGGGTTCACCAAAGGAACATTATTCAAAGCATAACTCGCCGTGGAAACCGAGACACCTGCCTTACGGGCAACATCTTTAATCGTTGGCATGTTTGTTCCTTTTTTTCAACATCACACCAAAGTAAGGTGGAATGGTTGTTAATGATTGTAGAGTTAAGGTAGGATGGTTGGAAAGTAAAACTTCCCAATCTTGGATATCTTCTATTTTAAGCGAAATCTTCCTTGAAGAAAATGAGGAAATGATCATGATACTTTCTTTACCATTTTCTCGAATGTAGGCATAAATGGAAGGATGGAATGATCGGAACTTGAGCTTGCCATTGATAAAAACGTCATGTTGCTTTCTTAACATTAAGAATTGTTTTAAAAACTGTTGAATGCTATGTTTGGAATGAGCATCCGTTTCCACATTGATGGATCGATATTGAGGATGCACGGGTAACCAAGGTTTTTTCGTAGAAAATCCAGCATAGGATTTGCTAGACCATTGCATGGGCGTTCTAGCATGATCTCTTCCTTTTGCTAGCAACGATTGCATAATTGAACGGACCGGTTGCTTACCAAGTTGATCTTGATAATAATTTAAGGACTCCACATCTTTCATCTCTTTGATGGATTTAAAAGGATAATTGATCATGCCAATTTCTTCGCCTTGATAAATAAAAGGGGTTCCTAATTGACCATAGAAAGCGAGTTGTAACATGGTTTGGCTATGGTAGCGATGGTACTTTGAACCATATCGAGATACCGGTCGAGGTTGGTCATGGTTGCCCATAAATAAGGCATTCCAACCTTGTTTTTCATAAACCGAATGTAAATGTTCGAATGTGTTTTTTAAATCCAAAAGGTCTAAGCGTTTAAGTGCCCATTTTCCTTTGCCTGGTTGTTCATCGAGCCATAAATGCGAAAATTGAAACGCCATGGAAAAAGTGCCTTCAGGTGCGCCCGTAACTGCCGCAGCTTGCGCTGCCGAAGAACCCGATAACTCACCAACGGTAAAAAGATTGGCATTCTTAAGAACGTTATCTTTGAGTTCTTTTAAAAAAGCATGATAAAAAGGACCATGACCAATCAGACCTTTATCAATATCTTTGCCAATTAAATCAATCACATCTAACCTAAATCCATCGAAGCCAAATGCTAACCATTCATTTAAGATGGCGTATAGTGCTTTTCTTAAGTTCGGATTTTGCCAATTTAAATCGGGTTGTTCTTTGGCAAAAAAATGAAAATAATATTCATCGCGATGAGGAACTTTTGTCCATGCAGGACCAGAAAATACAGATTGGATATCATTGATTTTTTTTCGAAAAATATAATAATCTCGATATGGACTATCAACTCGCTTTAACGCATCTATAAACCAGGGATGTTGGTCTGACGTATGATTGAGGACAATATCAGAAATAATTTTCATCCCACGGCGATGCACTTCTTCAATTAATTTTTTTAAATCGTTCTTCGTACCAAACCAAGGATGGACCTCACGGTAATCACTAACGTCATAACCATTATCTTTCATCGGTGATTGAAATACCGGCGATAACCAGATGACATCAACTCCTAGATTTTTTAAATGATCAAGGCGAGAGATAATTCCAGGGATATCACCAATTCCATCACCATTGCTATCCTGAAAACTTAACGGATATATTTGGTAAACGGAAGCGCGATGCCACCATTTTATTTCCCGTGTTGCCATTGTAAAACCTTCATCCCTTTTTGAATTAGAGGATGGGCCATATAAGCCTTCATCACATCTTGATGTAGATAAGCATTTGCCATCAAGAGTTCTAAGCCTTTATCAATCCCTAACCAACGGGAAGATAGCCAAACGGGAGGTTGATCATTGAAGGCATTGATAAACCCATAGCGCTCATCCCATAGACGTGAGTCTTTTCGAAGTTGTTCAATTGCTGGTAATGCTAATTCGGGTGCGTGATACAACGAACCAATCATCGCATTGGTTGCAACACTTCCATCATGTTCAAGTTTGTTCATCGCATTCGGTAATGCTGCCGACACTTGATACCCTTTTCTTCCATAACTTGCAGTGAAACCAAAATATCGCTCACCAAAGGTTGGAAATTGTTTCACGGTATCGCGACTTAAGGCATAGTGACCATAAATCGCTTGTTTAGTATTTTCAAACCAATTAATACCTTGTCTGTCTGTCCAATGTTTTAAATCCAACCAACATTGTGGATATTGGTAAACAAAGAGCGTATTTCCTGGTGTGTAAAAATAGGAAGATGTTTTGTATGTCACTTTCTTTCTTTCAAAGTCTTCGTAAAGTTTTATTGCAAGTTTTGTATCGTTACTAACGGCAGCAAACATCACATACATCATTAATTGCTCGGCAAACATACTCCAATGGTGGATATAACCTGGTTTTCCATTGACATAATCGCCATCGGCATCAGGATTATAGGCCATATAGAAGTGCGTCTTTTCTCCACGATTATGGATTAATATACGCCAATCCACGCGTTGCATAATTGCATCTGCTAATCGGTTGATTTCAGGATCTTGGAAATATTGTTGAACAGTCAAAATCCCATTGAAAGCTAAGGCACTATCAATGGTTGAGTATTCAGATTTTTTGTGCCGTTCCGCTGTATGGATATTAAGGAAGTGAAAAAAGAATCCGTGAAAATGTGGCACATGATGATATAAAGTGTGTAATGTTTTTCTCGCTTGCTCAATCGCCTTTAGTTTGGGTAGATAACCTCTTGCAACGCCAATCACTAAACTCGATAAAAAATAACCAGTTGAAGCAATCGAACTTAAATTTAAATCACCTGTATGATCAACGGTTAGACCATAACCCTTTTCATCTTTAAAATTAGTGAAATCTTGAAAGAATGTAACACCTGTTCGTTGAATATCTTCAATGATGGATTTAGTGGCATTCACAGGTCTTAGAAACCTTCACTTTCTTGAAAAAGGGTATGGTGTTAAACCATACCCCTTTATTTTACTCAATTCGAATGATTTAAGCGACTTTAACTAAGCTGAAATCGAAGAAGTAAATCATCGTTTCAATGTTGTCACTTGCATCTGTTGCAGTCGTACCTTCCCACCATGCACCAAAGGTTTCGAAGTTAGCTAAGGAACCCATAAAGAATTGGAGGTTCTTAGAAGCATTGGTTGAATTTGCAATATATTCAATATCGTAACTAAATTGTTGCGCTTGAGTGGTTAATTCAACCGTGCGATAGAAGTTTGGTTGCGCGACGCCACCATTACCTTCCATGGCAAGTATCACTGGACGTGCTGCATCGGCATAGGCTTTGAAATTAAGACGGTAGTCACCTTGATAGAAAGGTAATTTTTCATACTTAATTTGGTTTTCCCATGGCATGCCACTATCAACGATTCTCCAGAGATCGACGGCCATTGTTGGAATCATCGTTGCCACTGGAGAATTTGCATCTTCGTAAAGGAACTTAACATCATCTAAATAGACCGTGCCAGTTTTGGATGCATATAAGGGCGCTAAATCTTCTGGTAAGAATTGATCTGGCCCCGTGAAGAATTGTAGTAATGCACCATAGGCATGATTATCGGCATTGAAGTCTAATTCATAGGTTTGCCACGAAGTCGATAAAACGACTGGGACTTCATTAATGGCTCGACCTTCATTCTTAATATTGCCACCTGCTAAAGCCACACGAATGGTGCGTGCTTCAGAAGTTTTGGCTCTAAATTGAAGGGTGAAATTGCCTTTAGGTAAGCGAATATTTTCTTGGCGAATTTGTCCATGCCAGAAGTGGGTAGCAGAGGTTGAGGCAGTGGTTGTAAACACACCTTCACCGTTTGTAATACCCATGGTGGCAGCAATACCGTCAATTTCTTGATCCCCAATAAACGTATTCCAACCATATGTATTGGTGAAATTTTCAGTTGCATCTGAGAAGTCACCATTGATGACGTTACCTAATAAAGATTCTGGTAAGACGTGTGGCATGACACCAGCTGTGACACGTTGACCACCGTTATTGTCTTCATTCCATTTGGTCCAACCAGCGGGCATACCATTGGCGCCCCATTGGGTAAATTGTGTGTTACTTAATAATTGATTTTCATCCGTCACAATAATTTGACGAGTATGGGTACCAACTAAACCTTCTGAATCCGTAATGGAATAAAGGAAGGTGTAAAATCCAGCAGCTGGATTTAAAGGATTCAATTTAGGTCCTTGGGTAATGTCGTAAGCTTGTACACCACC
>JBEDGE010000091.1:0-2791 GCA_041174805.1 Bacillota bacterium | reverse complement strand
AATTTTCCTTGCAAAACGGCTCGTGACTTCTTTTAGTTCTTTTTCATATTTAGACTTGTCTGGAGCTACCATTGAGGCAATGTCTTTTTGGAATTTTTCCTTAATAAGCTGCAATGATTTTGTTTTTTCAGCAGTAAATTCACCAATCAAAAGCGCGACTTTTGATTTGGTTAAGACTTTGGAAGCGTTGGCTTGGATTTGAGGTTCATAGGTTGTTTTCAATTGTTGAATCAATACTTCGTGATCTAATTTTAATTTTGCGATTCTACCTTCGATGGTTTTGGCATCCAATGCAGCCGAATCTTTTAATCCAGTTAATTTATGAGCCAACTTTTCGTTTGCAATCTTAATTTCGTTATTAAATTTCAAAAGAGCTTCATTTTGTAGCGATTGTTTGGTTTTCATAACTTTTTGATTAAAGTCAAAAATAACCTTTTGAGTTTCAATCTGCATGAGTGCGGTAATTTGATATTTATCTGCGCGATATTGATCAAATTGTTTAGAAATAACCTTTAGTTCTTGTTCTTTTTGCTTAAGCAGTTCTTGTTTCTCGAATTGAAGTTTTTCGATTTTAGCTTTGACTGCTTTTTTCAATTCAATATTTTTTATTTTGGCAGGATTTAACTTGATGATATCTTCATTTAATTGACGTTTGATTTGTGCAATTTGTTCGAGATAGGCTTGAATACCGGCACTGATTGTGATGTTGTTTAAAATGACCGTTCCATCCGTGGGTTGGTAAAGTTTAATGATGGTTCTACCTAAAGTGGTTTTTCCCGATCCAGATTCACCAACAACCCCAAAGACTTCACGTTTATATACGTCTAAGGTTACATCATCAACCGCAGGAATCATTAGTTTTCTGCGACCCGAACCAACACGAAAATACTTCTTTAGATTTTTTACTTGTAACACTTTTTCTGTGTAATCAATCATGTTTGCCATAATTATTTATTAATCTTCCCACGATTTTTTTGCAAGGTGATTACAGCCTCTGGTAAAGAAACTTTTGGTGCATCTGGATGAAGTAACCAAGTGGCTGCATAGTGAGTTTCAGATACCTTAAATAGAGGTGGTTCTTGCTCAAAATCAATTTCCATTGCGTATTTATTTCTTTCAGCAAAAGGATCTCCTTTAGGAGGGAAAATCATATTGGGTGGTGTACCAGGAATAGCATCTAATCTGTTTGACGTTGCTAGGTTGGGCATCGATGATAATAACGCCCATGTATAAGGGTGTTTAGGATTATAAAACACTTCTTCAGCTTTACCAATTTCTACAATTTTACCAGCATACATGACTGCAATACGATCTGCCATGTTAGCAACAACACCTAAGTCGTGGGTAATGAAAATAACAGATAAGTTTCGTTCAACTTTAAGTTGGTTGATTAATTCAAGAATTTGCCCTTGGATGGTGACATCAAGTGCGGTCGTTGGTTCATCACAGATTAAAATTTCGGCATTGTTTGCCAAAGCGATTGAGATGACGATTCTTTGTCTCATGCCACCTGAAAATTGGAATGGGAATTGATAATAACGCTTTTCTGCATCGGCAATGCCGACTTGGGTCATTAATTCAACCGCACGTTTTTTTGCTAGATCCTCAGGCATACCACTCTTGAAAATGAGTGATTCAGAAATTTGTTGACCGACGGTTTGAATTGGATTTAATGAACTCATCGGATCTTGGAAAATCATTGAGATTCTCGAACCACGAATTTCGTGAAACAATTCTTCTGGTAATTTAGTTAAGTCGCGGTCTTGATAAATAATTTCACCATTTTCATAAATGGAATTTCCAGCGAGCAAACCGATGATTGCTCTTGAAGTAACGCTTTTGCCTGAGCCGGATTCACCCACGATAGCTAAGGTTTCCCCGCGATGTAAATCAAAGGAAACGCCACGAATTGCGTGTAAAATACCATATTGAGTTTTAAAAGAGATGGCTAAATCTTTGACAGAAAGAATTTTTTCAGTCATCTTATTCTACCCCTCTTAAGGATGGATTAAATGCATCCCGTAAACCGTTACCAAACAAGTTAAAGGAAATCATCAGGATGGCAATGTATAAAGCTGGGAAGAGTAATAAGTATGGGTATGTTTGCATTTCTTGTTGGCCTTGGTCAATCAATAAACCAACACTTATCGCATCAGAATAATTAATGATGCCTAAGAAAGAGAATGATGCTTCGGTGAAGACAAAGGCGGGAATTGCAAGCGCGTACGAAGTGACGATTAAACCAAGCGTGTTGGGAAGGATGTGTTTAAACATGATGCGCATATCAGAAGCACCCAACGTTCTTGCTGCCAAAACATATTCACGATTCTTAAAGCGATAAAATTGTAAACGGCCGGTGCCATAAGATCCCAACCAACCGGTTGCAGTAAAGGCAAAGATAATAACCCATAATTCATTACCAAATCGAAGTGTCAATAATGTTAAAACTGATAAGAATGGAATTGAGGCGATAATTTCAACAAACCGGTCAAACAATAGATCGAGAACACCACCATAATAACCAACAACAGAGCCAATGGTTAAACCAATGACGGCGTTAATGACAACGACAAGTAACGCCATGATTAATGAAATACGTGCTCCAGACCAAAGCTCACTAAACAAGTCTTGGCCAATTCGCGTCGTACCAAACCAAAAATAAGTATCATCGGGTGAAGTGCCGATAAACATTTTAAAGCGATCAACTCTAACCTTATATTGTAAAAAAGGTTCTTCTGGGTTGTTTGGGTTAGGACTCTCAATAATTTCAATAATATCAATAATATAGTTT
>JBEDGE010000090.1:0-3061 GCA_041174805.1 Bacillota bacterium | reverse complement strand
TCGATAAGGTGTGTTGCCGTAACGTTGACCAAGCGTTGTAATCGAACTTGTACCGTTGGAAATATATCCGCGCGTATACCCTAAATCTTCCAAGCGATTGGCCATCACATCATTGGCAAATCCTTTAGCAATTGCCCCCAACGTTATTTTTAATTCACCAGTTTTAGCACCTTGATATCCATTGAATTTTGCATAAGCTTGACCTGCTTCTATTTTTAATTCCAGGGTTTCATCAATTCCTTCTGCTGACATCGGAACAAATTGCAATAAATGTTCCAATGCAAGTCGTTGTAAGGGTTGATAGGCTGGATCCAGTTCACGATAAAACAACCGATAGTAAGGATTGTCGAGTAATGCATCCCAGTAATCTGAAATCGCACCCATAAACATATTAAAAGCGCCATTGGTGAAGCCAGTCATCAATTTTGCTTCCGATAGCAAATCATAAAAAACATCATCGATTGGTATCCATTGGTCAGTGCCCATTGAAGCATTCAACACTTTTAAATTTTGAATCGTTTGCAATTCACTATCAATAAAATCATGATGACGGTCTGCGTAAGGATGCAATCGTTGAACTTCTTCGGTTAAGATTCGACTCACCTCTTCTTTTTCTTCTAAAGGGGCTTTAGCCTCATAGTTAGCGAAAAATATCGTGTAAAACGGATCAAGTTTGGTTTGATTTTGATCTCTTACATCAATGTTGTAGGCGAGTAATTGATAAGGATTGACGCCTTGGTCAATCGGTCTAACCCAAAGTAACGTTGATAAAATTAAAGCACTCAACAATGTACTAATAACCAAGACAAGGCGTTCTTTGAAGGAAAAGGTACTTTTTAACCAAATGAAAAGAGCCTTCATACAAGCACCTTCTCGACGCGATATAACACTTGTTGACTCAGTTTAGCGATGACCAATCCAGCGATGAAACTCGAGACGATTAAAATCGGTAAATAATTCACCATATAAATCGATTGATATAACCAAGACACCATGATGATTTGACCGACACCATGAAACACGGCCGATATCATCGATAAACCAAAAATCGATAACTGCTGAAATGATTTGGCAACAATCACTGCAAGCGATGCAATTAGAAAACCAGCCAATGCAATGAGAAAGTTAAATCCAAATCCGGTAAATAAACTGGTCATGATGACGCGCGTCAAACCATAAAAGAGGTACGTTTTATCATCATACAAATATAGAACGATTAAACCAACGGTATTGGCTAAACCTAATTTCACACCAGGAGCAATAAAGGCAGTCGGTAACAACACCGCTTCTGTATAGTTCAGCAAAACCCCTAATGCTAATAGCATGCCAAGTCGAGTTAGTTTTTGCACGGATCCTGATTTCATTACTTCGGTGCCTCAATGACCGCCATAAAATAATTTGGCGCGCAAATCAGTGGTAGTCCAGGAGTTCGAACCCAACCTTGTTCAGAACAAACATTTAATGGCGAGGTTTCTTGTTCAATCCTAATTTGTTGGTTGTTAATTGCTAGCACGATATCTCCAAGTAGAATCGGATACATTTCCTGTTCAAACGTAATCGTTTGATCTTCATATAAAGAATATTGATTGACTAACGTATTATCGATATACACGGAGACATATAAATCTCCACCGGGTCGATTCAGTAAATTTATATAGACTAATAATAGAGACAAAAAAATTAGGAGCATGGAAAAACCATACACATCGCCTGGCTTTTTTGTTAATTTAAAAGGTTTCTTCTTCATAAAAAAAGACTAGGTTTTACCTAGTCAAATTATCAAACATGGAACAATAAATTACAAGAAAAGATAGGTTACTTCGACCCATCGATTTTTTGAACTTTCGCTTCAAAGCTGCATGCATCGTGTTGACCACAGCATCCACCTTGAGGGTTCGTATCACAACTTTCAAGTTGACTGGCAGCGATGGTTTTTCTACGAACATTCGTCACCATGGCATAGGCAGCAATTAAAACCACAATCACGCCGATCCCTAATAAAAAGCGTACGATTTCATTCATCTTAAAGTCCTCCTAAGCCAATCAATGCCATCGCCATCAACGCAAGGATAATCATCGTGATACTTAATCCTTGAAAAGGCTTTGGAATTCGGCTTGTTCGCTCAAGGCGTTCTTGATAGATAACCATGAGCAAATTAATCATAACAAATCCAGTTGGAACTGCCAATGAAGTCGCAATCACATCCCAAAGATTCAGGGTTGAAGGAATGATGGTGATGAGTACATAAGTGATCACCGCGTTGGTGGTAATAAGCGGAAAATAAAAACCATATTGTTCATCAAGCTTAGGAAAGAATCGTTTGACGAGCCAGCCTTCGAGTTGACTCACACCGGCAACAACAAAAACTGAAAATAGGAATGCAAGGAACGTTAATTCGAGAGGGATGAGTAACCAATGATATAACCCATAATAGATAAGGCCACTAACCAAGGTGACATCGATCATCAAGAATCCAACGACGAAGGCCACATCCAATTTTCTTAAATTTCGTAATAAGGTGATATCGATAAACTGAGTTAAAACAATATTCCCACCGATGAGACCCATTAAAATGATACTGATGAAGTTCATGCTTGCGTCCCTCTTAACCGTTGAATGAAAGCTATCCAGAGAGCAGCAAGGAGTAACAAACCAATCGCGCCTTGACTGCCTTGAAAAATAGGCATGCGATAAGAAGCATCCAAAACTTCAATACTAAACAGCATGCTATTGTTGATCGGATTGGCAAATTGAATCAACCCTAAGCCCAGTAAATCTGAAAAGAAACCAATGGGGAGAACTAACCCTACAAATCCAACGACGGATCCTAAGGTATTCAGTAAGACATCTCGATAACCTTCTGTCATCACCACGGTTTCAACGCGAGCAAGAATCAGTCCGCTAATGGCGATAAAAGGTAAGATAACTTCGATTCCTTCGACCAATCCTGGTAGATAGGCTACCGCAAGCATTTGAATCAACGTTCCCACTGTCGCCATCACGATCATAATTAAAATCCATTTATTGTCTTCCTGAAATTGTTTTCTTAAAAGATAAAGA
>JBEDGE010000089.1:0-5902 GCA_041174805.1 Bacillota bacterium | reverse complement strand
ATCTTTAATAAAAACCATGTTTCTAGATATAAATAAATAGGTTTTTAAAGGTAAGGAAATTCGAAACGTTTCGATACTTCCTTAAGGAGGAACATTATGAATCGTAAATGGATGACGGCATCGGGTTTTTTAGTCCTAATACTGGCAGCTTGTGGTGGAGGAAATACCAACAGTTCTAATGGCGATGAAATTACCCTTCGCTATGCAGGGTGGAATTTAGGGTCTGCTGAACAAAACAATATTGAACGACAAATGCTAGCAGCCTATGAAGCACTTAACCCCAATATCAATATAGAAATTATTGAAAGACCTTTTAAGATTGATGAAGAAACCGGAGAAGAAGTCTCTGCCTCTTGGGATGAATTTTTTGCCACTCAAGCTGCCATTGACCAACTTCCAGATGTGTACATGATTTATAACTTGGCTGGATTTACGGCTCAAGGTTGGACAGAAGAAATTACCGATTTGTTTATGGCGGATGCAGATTATGCCTCTATTCCTGCCGATATACGGGCATCCGCCGCATTCAACAATCGATATTTTGCAATTCCTCAAACGCTTTTCTATTTTGGATTCTTTATTAATCGCACTGCGATCAATCGCGTTGGCCCACGCGCTGTGATGCCTACATATGGTATGACCTACGAACAATTAATGGCAGCAGCACAATTAAACTCTAAAGCACCAATCCAAGGTGGAGATGGCATTATTGGCATTAGTGGTTTGAACAACCTCGTTAACTGGTTACCAGCTCAATTAGATCCGAGTCTTGGATGGTTCACCTTTAATGAAGACACAGGTTATCACCTCGATAGTCCGGCATTTGCAACGGCAGTCAATGAACAACTTAAGTACTATGGACCAGGTAAAGCCACCTATGGTAGTTATGTTTTAGATTCCCTTGATCCCGCTCGATATGCTGATTATTTCGGTGCTAGTCAAAATATCTTTGAAACAGGTAATCAATCGATTCGATTTGAAGGTAGTTACGCGATGCGTGATTGGCATACGCGTTCTTTGGATGCTAATGACCCACTCTATGGTGCCGATATTGATTTCATCGGTACCCCATCATGGAATGTTGAGGGTGTCGGTAATGTTAATAAAATTCCAGTTGTTGTCGACTATTTGGCGGTTGGAAAAGGTACCGATCATCGTGAAGCCGCTTATGATTTATCTCGGTGGATGGGTTTCTCTACCGAAGGTTATGCAAAGCGCCTCGAACTTGCAGCTGCCGATCCTGTCCGAGCCGCACTTAACTTTACCCCGATGATTCCTCAAGAAGATTTAGTGGAAGGTTTCTTTAACTTGTATCCGAATATGACCGAATTCAGAAAAATTGTTGAAGAACATCAAGATTTTATTCTTGAAAGTTTAGGAAAAAACGTTCCTGGTTATTGGAATTCAAGAGCCAATGCTGCCTTTGACACTGTCATCATCGATGGTACTGAAACCGATCGAACGATCGGTCAAGCGATTGATGACATTACTGCAGGACGATTGACGCTTGCTGATGCCTTACAAAAAGGTTTGAACACCATTGTAAATGAACAATGGATTACTTCAAAAGAAGCACTCGATAGTTATTTAAATTCACTCGCTTAAGCATTAAAATATAGAAGAAGATGATTCGCCATAAAGTGATGACTTTATTCTCTTTTGCAGCAATGATTTTACCGTTGTTTTTAGGCCTTTCAAAATCTTCAACTACTCCTTCGGTTTTGTCAGAATCATCACCGCTTGAATCAAAAAATTCTATTCATCCCTTTAAGCGAATGACACCAGTTGGTATCGTTGATCACCAATGGCGACAAACCCTTTCACCCTCCCAAGCAACCTTATCAGGTGGCGTCGTGACGACAACTGAAACCTTTGAATACGCTAGTTGGGTAGGTGACAATATTTCTCCTGTTATTCGCTTTGAATCTACTCCTTCATTTATTGAATATCAATTGACCTCGCCACAAGCCTATGAAGTGGAAATGACTTTTGACTATCTTCCAATTGATTCTGGGATACGTGATCTTGATATTGCCTTGATGCTAAACGGAGAATATCCCTTTGCAGATGCCGAACAAATCACGTTAAAAAAATGGTGGTTAACGCCCCATGAATTTGCCACGGATCGTTATCAAAATGAAATCATGCCGAAAGCAACGTTAGACCAATCTTGGCGTTCTCAACCTTTAATGGATAGTCAACGTTTGCAAGATCAACCCTTACTGTGGCCGTTACAAGCCGGTGAAAATACCATCAGGATTTATTCCTTACAAGGTGCATTTTTACTTGGACAGATTCTTTTATCTCCAATATCCCATCCACAGAGCTATGCTGATTATTTAACTGAACATCAATCGGGTATCTTACAACATCAATCCCTCATCAAAGTTGAAGCAGAACACCTTGCCTCAAGAAATAGTCTCCTTGCTCGTTTCACAACGAATCGAGAACCCAATGTTTCACCCTTTGCCCTCATCGAAGGTAAACTCAATGTCATTGATGGGGCAACCTATCAAACGCCAGGTCAAACCATTACCTATGATATCGATGTACCTGCAAGTGGTTTTTATTATTTAACCTTTAAAGTCTTACAAAATCGAATTCAATCGATTTCATATCGACGATTAAGAATTAATGGTGTCGTTCCCTTTGCAGAAGCGAATCTTATCCCCTTCAAAGCGAATCGCCAATGGCAAAATGTCACCTTAGGTCCGCTTGAAGGCGATGCCTATCAATTTTATTTTCCTGCAGGTACACACCAATTAAGTTTAGAAGTAAACGCTTCTAGTTTTGCAGAAAGTTATCAAGCAATTCGCAATTTGATGAATGATGTCAATGCATTAAGTTTAGCGATTAAAAAAATAACGGGTAACACGATTGATCCGAATCGAGAATGGGATTTATTAACGTATTTACCGAATCTTGTTTCAGACATTGATGGTTATATTGAAACACTGGATGATGTAAGTCAACAATGGAAAACCTTGATGCAGGCTAGTGATCAGTCTGATGTTCTTGCCAGTATTAAAATTGCTAGACAACTACTGACAACCTTAAGAAATAATGTCGATGCTATTCCACGTCGGATTGAAACGTTATCCGGTAGCAGCGGTTCTGTCCTCTATCGCTTAGGAATCATGCTGCCTTTGTTAATTCAATCACCACTGACCATCGATCAATTTTATGTCCATGGTGATGAGGCAACTTTACCAACGCCAATCGCAGGTTTTTTTCGTGTCGTATGGATTGGTATTCAACGATTTTTTGCCTCTTTCTTTTCCGACCAATTTCAAGATTCCACGAATCCAAATGAGTTGGTTGTGTGGGTTTCGAGAAGCAGGCAATATGTGAACTTACTACAACAAATGGTCGATGCTGAATTTACCCCAATGACAGGTATTCCCGTTCGCATCAATATTAATCCCAATGAAGAAAAATTAATTTTAGCAAGTAGTGCAGGCAAGCAACCCGATATTGCGATGGGGATTGCTGGATGGCGACCTTATGATTTTGCGATTCGAAATAATGTCTATGATCTTTCGACCTTTGAGGATTTTCGAAGTGTTTCGGATCGCTTTTATCCAGGTTCATTTATGCAGTTGATTTATCAAGATGGTGTTTATGGTTTACCTGAAACCCAAAACTTTTATTTGTTATTTTATCGCCAAGACATTATGCAACGATTACAACTAGACATCCCTTCCACTTGGGATGATGTCATTAGCATCCTTCCTGAATTACAACGCTTTGGCATGAATTTTTATTCGATGCTTTCGAGCACCAATGCCTTCAAGGCTTTTGTCTTAACCATGCCTTTTATTCGCCAATTTGGTGGCAAGATTTTTAGTGATGATGGATTAGCAGCCGCCTATGATGATCCCCAAACCATCGAAGCATTAACCTTGATGACGGACTTATTTACCACCTACTCTTTACCTCTGGAAGTTGGGAGTTTTTATAATGAATTCCGTTATGGTCGCCTACCGATTGGTATTGGGGACTTTGGTATGTATATTTCCTTACTTCATGCGGCCCCGGAAATTGCAGGTTTATGGAATATCGCCCCATTACCTGGAATTGAACAAGATGGCATCGTTAACCGCTCCTTCGATGGTAGTTCAACCTCCGCGATGATGTTTAAGAATACCGATAAACCCAATGAATCATGGTCCTTCTTAAAGTGGTGGACGTCAGCAAGCACGCAATTAGATTATGCGGAAAATTTAATTTCAGCATATGGCCCAGAATATTTATGGAACTCCTCGAATCGAGAAGCGTTTGGTCAAATGTCTTGGGATGAAAACCATCGCCAAACGATTTTAGATCAATGGCAATGGATTGATGACACGGCCAAAACCCCAGCCTCTTATATGGTGGAAAGAGAACTCTCTAATATTTGGAATAAAGTTGTTTTCCAAGGTGTGAACTTACGGACTGCGATTGAAGATTCCCTCATCATTGCCAATAAAGAAATTCGCCGGAAGATGGTTGAATTTCGTTTCATCGATCAACAAGGAAATTCTCTTAAACCTTATGTGCTACCAACGAAAGAGACATTATCCGATTGGGTTGGAACAACATGACCATTAAATTACCCTTAAAAAAATATAAGGATAATCGTACAGGTACACTTTTTGTTCTGCCTTACGTTTTAGCTTTCTTGGTTTTTATCACGATTCCGGTGGTAATGGGCATGGCGTTATCACTGACTTACTTTAACTTATTGGATGTACCACGCTGGGTTGGGCTGACGAATTTCATCACCATTTTTACAGCCGATAGTGCATTCATGCAGCAAATTATTCCAAATACCATCACCTTTGCCGTGGTTGTTGGACCCGTGGGATATTTATTAGGTTTCTTCCTCGCCTGGTTATTAGCACAAATTCCTCATCGCATTCGCACCATTTTAACCTTGGTCATTTATTCACCATCCTTAACCGCAGGTGTGGCGATGGCGGTGATGTGGCGGATTATTTTTTCGGGTGATGAAGCCGGTTATTTGAATGCAATTTTGTTAAGTTTAAATCTTATTGATTCACCAATTCAATGGTTGGCCAATCCAGATTATTTAATGACGATTATGATTGTGGTCACTTTATGGAGCAGTATGGGGATTGGTTTCTTAGCGATGCTTGCTGGTGTTTTAAATATCAATCCTGAATTATTTGAAGCTGCGTATGTCGATGGTATGACCAGCAAACTCCAAGAAATTTTTTACATTACCATTCCATCCATGAAACCTCAGATGTTATTTGGTGCGGTGATGTCGTTGGTTGCTACCTTTAATGCTGGAGCGATTGGGGTTCTATTATCGGGACAAAACCCGACCCCACAAAATGCGGGTCAATTAATTGTTACCCATATTGATGATTATGGCTTTATTCGGTTTGACATGGGTTATGCAGCAGCCTTATCCATGGTTTTACTGGTGATGGTGTATTTGTTTAGTAAAGTCGCCTACAAATTATTTGGAGAAAAAGATTAATGGCAAGTTATTTCGGAACGAAAATGAACCCCAAACGCTTCCATATTTCGCAGTGGCGTTTTTTAATCATTCTCATTCCCGTGGCGATCTTTATGGGGTTACCGATTGTGTATATTTTTAACCACGCTTTTAAACCGCTTGTGGAATTATTTGAATGGCCGCCACGCTTCTTTGTGCAAAATCCAACCCTCGATAACTTTATTGATTTATTTGCCGTGACATCTTCCACCGGTATTCCGATGTCTCGTTATTTATTTAATAGTATTTTGATTACTGCATTGACCGTTTTTGCTTCCATTATCATTGGTTCTCTTGCAGGATTTGCTTTATCAAAGCTAGAATTTCGTTTTAAAAACACTTTAATGTGGGTCAACAATATTGCCATTATGTTTGTCGGAGCTTCTGTTTCAATTC
>JBEDGE010000088.1:0-3337 GCA_041174805.1 Bacillota bacterium | reverse complement strand
GTATAATACTTAATAGTAAGGTCTTCATTTCCAGCATTTTGATTTGCATAACCAGCATACATCAAAGTAGTCGTATCAAATGGTTGTTTATTCGTAGACCATCCTTTTGAAAATATGATATCACTAAAAACAACACCTCTATCGAAATTAGCCGCAGCTTCTTTCCATTTTTTATCTCCAAATGCAGCTACACCATCTTTAAAACTTTTTATATACACTTCGAAGAAAGGTTCTTGGCCATTTTTTGTAGCAATTGTGAATTCAGGATCTGCTTTGATATAGTCTTGTATGATTGTAAATAATTTCTCAGTAGCATCTGGATATTTTGAAGCTGGATCCTTTGATAAACCAGTATAAATTTTTGATTTCCAGTAATACCCTTCTGCTGTGGTTTCTAGACTTGGTTTTTTTGCAACCGCTTTTTCAAATTCTGTCTTTGCAACCTCAAAATTATTTAATAATAAGCTTGTCTCTACTTTTTTAAAGTCTTGAGCAAAAGCTGTTTGCATCAATGTCATCAAAAACATTGTACCAATCCATTTTTTCATATTGATTATTTTAATGATCTAAGTTAATAAATTTATGCATCTGGCGTATCATCGCCTTCATTGTTTAGTGTATCGTTTATAGTTGTATCTGTATTTTCACTTGAAATATTACTTGCATTATCTGCTATAATCGCTTCATTATTAATATTTTCTCCTTCCTCGGGTACATCTTGTTCTTCGATTTTTGAAGTCGCTGCAATTTCATCATTTTCGTCTAAACGAATCAATTTTACACCCTGTGTTGCTCTACCCGCCTCTCTGATGTCTGCGATACTTGTTCTAATGGTTACACCAGATTTACATGTAATGATTAAGTCTTCTTTTTCTAATACATCCATTAAACCAACCAAGGATCCAGTTTTTTCGGTCACATTGATGGTTTTAACACCTTTACCACCACGGTTGGTGATACGGTAGTCATCAATTGGTGTACGCTTACCATAACCTTGTTGACTCACCACTAATATAGTTCGGTCTTTATCTTCTCTGCTTACGCAAACTAAACCAACTACTTCGTCTGTTTCATCGTCCACTTCGATCCCCGCCACACCAATCGCACCTCTTCCTGTTGGTCTCACTTTTTCTTCTGGGAAACGAATTGCACGACCAGACTTCACAGCCATCATTACCTCATTATTGCCATCGGTTAAACGTGCTGCTAATAATTCATCACCTTCGTTGATGGTAATTGCGTTCACACCATTTACTCTAGGACGACTAAATTCTTCCAAACATGTTTTCTTAATGATCCCTTTCTTAGTACATAAGATGATATAGTGATTATTTACATAATCTTTATCTGCCAAATTACGTACTTCGATAATGGCTTTAACTTTATCGTCTTGTGGTAGTTGAATTAAATTTTGGATCGCTCTACCCTTACTTGTTTTTTCACCTTCTGGAATTTCATATACGCGCATCCAGAAACATCTTCCTTTTTCGGTAAAGAACAACATGGTATCGTGGGTAGATGCAATAAATAAATGCTCTACATAATCTTCCTCTCTTGTCTTAGAACCAATGGCACCGCGACCTCCACGCTTTTGTTGACGATATTCAGTGGCAGATGTACGCTTGATATAACCTAAATGAGAAATGGTAATTACCACATCTTCTTCTTCGATTAAATCTTCGATACGCATTTCATCCGCTAAGTATTGAATCTCTGATTTACGTTCGTCACCAAACTTATCTTTCACTTCTAATAATTCAGTTTTGATCAGCTCAAAACGTAAATGTTCACTTCCTAATAATTCTTTTAAAGAAGCAATCAATTTCATCAATTGGTCAAATTCTTCTTTAATTTTCTCACGCTCCATGCCTGTTAAACGTTGCAATCTTAATTCTAGAATTGCTTTCGCTTGGATCTCTGAAATACCCCATCCTGCATTGATTAAGGCTTCTTTTGCAGCATCTGGATTGGCTGAGCTTCTGATTAAACGAATCACTTCGTCTAAATGATCTAAAGCAATTAAATACCCTTCTAAAATATGTGCACGCTCTTCGGCTTTTCTTAATTCAAATTTAGCCCGACGAATCACCACTTCCATTCTAAAATCAACGAACTCTAAAATCAAATCTTTTAGGTTCAAAATTCTAGGACGACCTTTTACCAACGCCACATTATTGATACCATAACTGGTTTGCAATTCTGTGAATTTGAATAATTGGTTTATGATTACCTGTGCAACAGCATCCTTACGTAATTCAATAACGATACGTGTTCCTTCGCGCTTGTTACTTTCATTGTTCACGTGTGTGATACCATCTACCACTTTATCCACGACCAATTGACCAATACGATCTGTTAATTGATCACGATTTACTTGGTATGGAATTTCGTTGATCACAATCATCTCACGACCGTTGGCTTTTGTCTCTACATTACACTTTCCACGCACTACTACACGACCACGACCTGTCATCAAACCTTGTTTCACTCCTTCCATGCCATATATCACCCCACCTGTTGGAAAATCGGGTGCTTTTACAATAGAGATTAATTCTTCGATTGTAATGTCTTTATTGTTGATGTAGGCGATACATCCGTCTACTACTTCATTCAAATTATGTGGCAACATATTGGTTGCCATACCAACTGCGATACCAGATGATCCGTTCACTAATAGTTGTGGAATCCTTGTTGGTAGTACACTTGGTTCAGACAAACTATCATCAAAGTTCAATTGATAATCGACCGTGTCTTTTTCCAAATCATCCAACATGGCTTCGGAAATCTTTTGTAAACGCGCTTCCGTATAACGCATCGCTGCCGGTGGATCACCATCTTGGTTACCAAAATTACCCTGTCCATCTACTAACTTATAACGCATGGTCCACTCCTGTGCCATACGCACTAAAGTGTCATAAATAGCGGTATCACCATGTGGGTGAAATTTACCCATCACTTCTCCAACTATACGAGCAGATTTTTTATACGCTTTATTGCTATTGTTTCCTAGTTCGTGCATGGCAAACAACACACGACGATGAACTGGTTTAAAACCATCACGCACATCAGGTAATGCACGACCTACAATTACAGACATTGAATAGTCAATGTAAGAGGTTTTCATCTGTTCCTCAATGTTGACTCTGATCACTCGATCATTGTCTTGGGTCTGTTCTAGACCTAAATTTCCGCCTAAATTTTCTTCCATATTTTTTGTTTCTTATAGTCAATTTCCAGTGGCCAAAAAGACCATGGATACGAACCTCTACGAAGATACCTTTTTGACCCCTTTTTTATGCTTAAAATCAGTATTAATTTACACAATTTTATCCACAGT
>JBEDGE010000087.1:0-3008 GCA_041174805.1 Bacillota bacterium | reverse complement strand
CATAGATATTAATGAGCTCCTTCTTTGTTTATTACAACTAGAATCGTTTTAAGAATTACTTTCAAATCAAAAAACAGATTTTGTTTTTTTATATATTCTAAGTCAAAAACTATTTTTTCTTCGGGATTTAGATTGTAACCACCATTTACTTGAGCCCACCCAGTTAAGCCTGGCTTGACGAGTAGTCTTTGATTGAAACCTACTATATACTTTTCAAATTTATCATAAAAAAAAGCTACTTCAGGTCTAGGACCTACCACGCTCATTTGACCTAATAATATGTTAATCAATTGTGGCAATTCATCAATCCTATGTTTTCGCAATATCTTTCCTATTTTTGTAATTCTGGGATCATCCTTTTCAGCCCATTTCATTCCGTTTTTTTCAGCATCAACCACCATTGTTCTGAATTTGATTAATGTAAATTCTTTACCATTTAAACCTAACCTTTTTTGTTTAAAAAAGACTGGTCCTTTGTCACGAACAACTAATATGGATACAATTATCATTGGAAGCAAGAAAAAAACAAGGCCTAAAGTTGACAATAAAATGTCCATCGTCCTTTTAAAAAATAGATAAAATGGTGAATTATTAACAAATTCGACTTTTTCTAAGATCTGAATTTTGTTGCTTTGATTATTCATTATTTTATATGCTGCGAATGGGTTTCAATAAACTAACGGTACGTTTAACAATCGATTCAGCAAGATCTTTTTGAATTTCACCTTTGAGATAACGATAAATGAGTCGGGCAATATCCCGGGCGATATCTTCTGTCGCACCACGTGTGGTTAAAGCTGCAAAACCAATGCGTACACCGGAAGTAATTTGTGGTTTTTCTTGATCATTCGGCAACATATTTTTGTTTAGGGTAACACCAATCTCATCTAATTTCACTTGGCAATCGTATCCTGTTAGACCAAAACTTGTTTTGGTATCGACTAAAAATAGATGGGTTTCTGTTCCTGATACTTTTGCACCAAGTTTGGCAAACTCATCTGCACATGCTTTTGTATTACGCAAAATTTGTTTCGCATATTGTTTAAAACTTGGATCCAACGCTTCGGCAAACGCTTGAGCTTTGCCACCAATCACATGTACCAAAGGTCCGCCTTGTGCACCTGGAAAAGTCGCAGAGTTAATCTTCTTCATATACTCTTCGTTATTGGAAAGAATCATACCGCCACGAGGTCCACGAATGGTTTTGTGGGTGGTTGATGTCACCACATCAGCATAAGGGAATGGTGAGTGATGAACGCCAGCGGCTACCAATCCAGAAATATGCGCCATGTCCACCATAAAAATAGCACCAATTTCTTTGGCGACGTTTGAGAATTTTTCATAATCGGTTAAATAAGGATAAGATGAAAAACCGGCAACAATTAATTTTGGTTTTTCTTTTCTTGCTAGCTCTTGCATGCCATCATAGTCAATTCTGCCATCCGCTTTCAAACCATAATGGATAAATTGGTAAAGTTTTCCTGAAAAGTTAACGCTACTTCCGTGGGTAAGATGACCACCCTCATTTAAACCAAGCGACATGATTTTATCACCGGTTTTGAGTAAGGCACTGTAAACAATAAAGTTTGCACTTGAACCTGAGTGTGGTTGAACGTTTGCAAACTTACAAGCATAAAGTTGGCAAGCTAAATCAATGGCAAGTTGTTCAATTTTATCAACATGAACACAGCCACCGTAATAACGCTTGCCTGGAAATCCTTCTGCATACTTATTGGTGAGAATGGACCCTTGAATCGCCATCACTTGAGAAGAGGTATAGTTTTCCGAAGCGATGAGTTCTAACCCTTCATCTTGCCGTTTACGTTCTAAATCAATGTATTGATTTAATAATGCTTGATAATCCATAACTCTATTTTACATCCTTTGATAGTTTGCGTTCTGTGTCACGATCTTCCCTGGTCCAGTCACTTTGTATTTAATCACATCATTACCTCCAAAAAAGAACGCTTTGAAGATATTGGTTCGTTTGACCATTAAGGTCATGGAAGCATCCATATAGGCAACTGCAGCTTGATCAAAACTCAAAGCTTTACCTTTGGTTAAGGTGTAGGTTTTGGCATCTTTATCAACCAAAATATAGGCGGTACCTTGTCCACTTAAGACTTGTAAAGCTAAATCATCATTGCCAAAAAAAGCATCCCAGAGATTAAATTTTTTTCTTGGGTTAATACTGATGCCTTTTGAGAAGGCAATGAGGGAACCTTTTTTAATGACAATTGGTTTTGATTTTGTAATGTTTAAGGTGACGATTTGGCCTGGTAAGGGAGCGGAAAACGCCATGACACTTTCAGCTTTGGTAGCCGTATATTGATCGAGGACTTTTGCATCGCCAAAAATCAATTTTGAAAAAAAGGGATTCAGTCTCTTCGCTGTTGAAATCGTTTCCTTTTTGATATCAGGCGACATGAGTGAAATCGTTGTAACATCATTTTCAGTAAAAATGATGTCTTTTGAATCAAGGTTAACCGTCAAGACGGGCAGGTGCTCTCCAGTGATTAAAACTTTCATAATAGTTCCCACTCTTTTCCTCATATTTTAACCGAAAACCTATTAAAAAGATATGAATTTTCCTTTAATCATATCGTTATACTTTTCAGAATTATTTTCATATAATAAGGGCGTATCTTCAGGGTAGGGTGTAAATCCCAATCGGCGGTCAACCCCGCGAGCAGCAATGCAGGAACTTGTGTAATTCAAGTGGCGACAGTAAAGTCTGGATGAAAGAAGATGTCATTTTTCATATGTACCCTGAACTTACTTAAAGGTCAGGGTTTTTATTTGAAAATTAGAACGGATATTGATTTTATGAGACAAGCGCTCATGCTTGCGTCTCAAGCTAAAGACAATGTGGGTCATGATCCATTAGTAGGTGTGGTGTTTACAAAAAACCGTCAGGTCATCACCAAAGGCTTTCACGAAAAGTTATTTGGTTTACATGCAGAGTTTTCTGCATTTAAAGAACAAGATTTTGATGTTGAAGGTTCGAC
>JBEDGE010000086.1:0-4239 GCA_041174805.1 Bacillota bacterium | reverse complement strand
CTCTATCTGCTGGTTTAACTATCATTGATAAGGGTGTAACTTGGACCAAAGACGCTGAAGGCGCATTAGTTATTCCAGAAGATTCAAACTCTGGTTTTGATCCAGGTTTAGGTGGTGTTGGCAACTTCTCAACCAAAGTTGATGGTAACTATACGGTCACTTTCGTTTCTCTCCCAGCCTTAACAAGAACCTTTACGATTGTTCGTAATGGTGATCCAGAAGTCTTACCTCCTTCAATCACTGATTGGGCATTAGTTGGCACCATCAACGGATGGAATGCTGCTGATCAATCATTCAAACTCGCTAACTTAAATGACGAAAACGAATCCTACTCCTTAACCGTTAACTTATATGCAAACGAAGAATTCAAGTTTGTGAAGAACGGTGCATGGGGTGGTGATTTAGGTTTCTCAGCTCTTGTAAATCCAAACCCATTAGACTTACTTGAACAAGGTGGCAACATTAAAGTTGTCCGTGATGGTTCTTATTCAATCGCATTTGATGGTGAAACCGCTACAGTTGAACGCGCTGGTTCTTTAGTCCGTCCAGAAGGTGGTTTACACCTTGTTGGAACTGTCACTGACCCAGGTTGGACTCCAAGCGACACCACATTAGCATTAACTGATACTGCTGGCGATGCCAAATACTATGGTGTATTTGATTTAGCTATTGACAAAGAATTTAAGATCAAGAATGGTACTGCATGGGATGTTGGTTTTGATGCAGGTTTTGATAAAGTTGCATCCTTCCCAGTTGGTGCAATGGTTAGTGCTGGTGGCAATATTAAAGTCTTAGTCGGCCACGCTTTCTTAATCGAAGCTCGTGTTGTTGGAAACTCAGTTAGAATCGTGATTTCTCCAGCATGGAAGACCTATGGTTTCCCATCATTAGTCTATACTCCAGGAGTTGGTACTACTGCTGGTTATCTCAACACAACTGAACAATTCTGGAACGCACATGCTCAAATGAGAGTTTATGGCATGGATGGAACCAAGACCAAAGTTAACTTCGAATATACTGGTGTCGCTACTCATGAATACTTATTTAAGATCGAAGGTAATGGCGCAGCTAAAGAAGCTCGCTCAGTTGCAACTGGTGAAAGACAAACCTATACCTTAGATATTTCTGATTTATCTGAAACACAACGTGCTGGTTTGAATTTAGTGGTCTTCTTCCACACTTTACCAACCAACCCAGTTGAAGGCACCATTACAGTTCACTCAGTTTCATTCGCTGCCTAATATCTAAATTTAATTTAGAGGTATTTTTAATGAACAAAAAGCTGAAAATTTCAGTGCTTGGTTTACCTCTTCTCCTTGTTGCCTGTGGCGGCACTCCTAGTGAAGGTCCAGTCAAACTTAAGATTTGGGGTCCTAACCAAGAACAAAATTTCCTACAAGCTAAAGCTCAAGAATTCTTAGAAGCTAACCCAGATTTGAATGTTGAATTCGAATTTGCTGCGGTTGGTGAACCAGAACTCAAGAGCGTTCTCACTCTTGATATCGCCGGAGGTGCAGACGTCTTTGCCTTCCCAGATGATCAATTACAAGACCTAGTAACGGCGGGGGCTCTGTCCCCCGTCCAAGAATACCGAGCAGACGTTTTAGCTCGTAATATTGAATGGTCGGTTGATTTAGCAAAAATTGGCGATACGCTATATTCTTATCCAAACACCGCTGATAACGGTGTCTTCATGTACTATGACAAACGTTATATTACCGAAGAAGAAATGACGTCCTTAGATTCAATCTTAGCGAAAGCTGAAGAATTGAATTCAAGTATTGTTATAGATCCAATGGGTGGTTGGGCGATGTCGATGTGGTTTGCTACAACGGGAAATATTTCCTGGGATGCGGCGACACGGACTCAAACCATCGACTGGAATAATGAAGAAGGTTTAAATGCTGCTAAAGGTATGTTTAATGCCTATGCAACAAACCGAGTCATTCGTGACCAAGGTTTAATGCCAACCTTATTCTTAGAAAACGAAGAAGATATTACCAAAGGCATCATTGCAGGTGTTTCTGGAACTTGGAATGCAAACTCATTTACGGGCATTCTTGGTGAAGAAAATATCGGCATGATTAAAATGCCAACCTTCACGCATGGTGATGGTAGCGAAGTGCAATTAGGATCGATGGTTGGTGCGAAATTGATTGGTGTTAACGGATTTACTCAACAACCACAAATTGCTCACCAATTTGCAAACTTCTTAACCAACGCTGAAACACAAAAAGCCCGCGCCATTCAACTTGGTGTTGGCCCAAGTAACTTAGAAGCCGCCGCTGATGAAGAAGTTCAAGCCATTCCTTCGATTAAAGCCATCTCTGATCAAGCACCATTTGGTATTCCACAAGCGAAGTCTGTTTCTTCGTTCTATTGGACGCCAGCTGGCGCCTTTGCTGACGCAGTCATTACAGAAGCTAGAGGCATTGACGCTTTAGTTGAAGAAAACTTACAAGCAGCGATTACCGCACAAACTGTTGAAAACAATGAAACGGCAATTGCAGCTTTCCGTGCAACTGAAAAAGCTCGCTTAATTGCGTTAAGCTTTGAAACCCTACAAGACAAACTCGACGCATTTGTTGAAGGCGTCTTAGCGGTAAACGAAGGGTAAGTTTAAGTCGATTTAAAAACTCAGGGTAGCGCAAACGTTATCCTGAGTTTTTGTTATTATAAAAGAATAGGAGTGCATTCATGAAAGACGAATCCAAAAGCATGCCTTTTTATGTGTGGATCCCTTTAGGTATTTGGGATTCAATCGTCTCCTTATCAAAAAGCGTTTTTGGATTTATCTATTCGATTGTGTTATCCATTCTCACCTTCTTTTATCGTTTTGGTAAAGCTTTAATCAATTTTTTCATTCTCCTTTACAAAATGTTTGCTCATTACATCGAGATCTTTATGAAAGGTGATAAGCATACAAAACTCTCTTACCTGATTATGGGTTGGGGTGCTTTTATTCATAAACAATACGTTAAAGGTGTGGGTTACTTTGTGCTACAAGTTGGGATTATTACCTCAATCTTTACCGTGTTTTGGAAATACCTCATTAAATTCACAACACTTGGTACAGATGTAACGAGACCAGCAGGTTTTGATGAAACATGTAACTGTTATGTCCCTGCGACAGAAGGCGATAACTCGATGCTTGTGCTTCTTTTCTCGATTGCGGCTTTGTTGTTGGTTTTTGGTTTATTTTACTTATACACATTAAATATCGAAACCGCTTATAAGAACCAAAAATTAGTCGCTGCTGGTAGGACACCGCAAGGATTTAGAAAAGATGCAGATGAGTTATTAAATCATCGTTTCCACGTCACGATTTTAACCTTCCCAACGATCTTTGCTTTCACATTCACCGTTCTTCCTCTTATTTTTATGATCCTATTAGCATTTACCAATTTTGATCGCTTTCATCAACCCCCTGGCACCTTATTTACTTGGGTTGGTTTGGATAACTTTATGGCGATGTTCTCTGGTCAAACGGGTTATTATCGTTTCCTACCAGGAACGCTTTTCGCAATTTTACGCTGGTCCTTTATTTGGGCATTCTTTGCTACTTTCTTAAACTATTTCTTTGGCATTATTCTCGCTTTAATGATCAACAAGAAAGGTATTCGTCTCAAGAAATTATGGCGAACCGCTTTTGTGATTACGATTGCGGTGCCTCAATTTATTTCATTACTAGTCATTAATTTCTTCTTAAATGATTTAGGACCCTTAAAAAACTTCTTCGTAGAAATGGGTTGGGTTGGTCAAGGATTTAGTTTTTTAGGTATCGCTGAAAATGCTCGTATCACCGTTATTATCGTCAACCTTTGGGTTGGTGTCCCTTACACGATGCTGATGACTTCCGGTATTTTGATGAACATCCCTCAAGATCTATATGAAAGTGCCACCATTGATGGTGCAGGTACCATTACCAAATTCTTTAAGATTACAATGCCTTATATGTTCTTTGTAACAGGGCCATCTTTATTAACTGCATTTATTGGTAACATCAATAGCTTTGGTGTCATTTACTTCTTAACGGGTGGTGGTCCAAGCTCGCAAACGCTATTCCAAGCAGGTGAAACTGACCTACTGGTGACATGGTTGTTTAAATTAACATTATTTGAACAAGATTATAAAATGGCTTCTACTTTAGGGATTATTATCTTCATCATTTCTAGCTTTATCTCTTTGATTATGTTCTCCAAAATTAAAGGTGTTAAAGATGAGGAGGCATTCCAATAA
>JBEDGE010000085.1:0-6125 GCA_041174805.1 Bacillota bacterium | reverse complement strand
GCTGGGGCTTTTTATTTTCAAGAGGCATCTGCAATGGCAGTGGTTCCCATGCTAGACATTCAACCCGATGATGTTGTGTTGGATATTGCTGCTGCTCCAGGAAGTAAATCAACAGACATTGCCAGTCGACTAGGATTTCAAGGATTTCTTATTGCTAATGATATCGATCCAAGACGCGCCCAAACGCTCATGTTTAATGTTGAAAGGCTCGGTTTATCCCAAGTGATCGTTACCCAACACGATCCCCATCATTTACCAAATTTATTTCCGCATTTTTTTGACAAGATTTTAGTGGACGCACCTTGTAGTGGTGAAGGTATGTTTCGTAAAGATCCAACATCCATTGATGCTTGGTCAAGCGAACATGTACAAACGTGCGCCGTTCGACAAGCATATTTATTGGAAGATGCGGTTAAATTGTTAAAACCTGGTGGACGAATCGTCTACTCTACTTGCACCTTTTCCCCAGAAGAAAATGAATTACTCATTGAAAAATTTCTACAACAGCATCCGGAATTCACACTGTATAATCATCCATTGAATTCATTTTTTGATTCTCAATCTACAAAAGGTATGGGTGTGAAATTATGGCCCCACTTGATCAAAGGGGAAGGTCATTATGTTGTTGTTTTGCAACACAACACAGTGTTCACGAATCCATATAAATTCCATCACCGCATGAAAAACCCAATGCCAAAAGAATGGAAACAATTTGCCGAAGAAACCTTAATTAATTCAAAGATTGAACCCAATTTTGTTTTGGAAGAAAGATTATTTCAAATTCCCATATCGTATCAATTTCATTCAGCACTCCACACATTAAGGGCGGGCGTTTATTATGGTGAAATTGATAAGAATATCTTTTATCCTTCACACCACCTCGCTCACTTTTTGAAAATCCAAGATGTGAAACAAGTAATGAATTTATCACTTCAAGATCCTCGACTCATACGTTATTTGCAAGGCGAAGAGATTAGTGCGAATGTAGAAAAGGGTTGGGTTCTTATCGCCGTGGATTGCTTATCACTAGGTTGGGGAAAAGCTTCAAATGGGCGGATTAAAAACCATTATCCTAAAGGGTTGCGTTTAACGAATAGTCAAAAATAACTTTAGATAAAGTTGACTAGCCTGCTCCCAATCGTGATTGGTTTGATAAGCATTCAATTGCAATTTTTTAAGTAAGGGTTTTTGTTCAAATATGTGCATCGCTTGTTGCATCGCCCATCCCAATGAATCACCGGTGTAATGCAAAAAACTAAAACCTGTCGCCTGTTCACCATGAACAGCGTAACCTTTAACGGTATCTTTGAGTCCACCCGTTTCTCTAACGATTGGTAAAGTGCCATAACGCATTGCAATCATTTGCGAAATACCACAGGGTTCAAAAAGTGAAGGCATTAAAAAGAAGTCACTACTTGCGTAAATTTGATGGGCGATTGGATTGTTATAACCAAGAATGACACGAACAGCTCTTGGATATTTGGCTTCGAAAGCCTTTAAGCGATGTTCAAGATCCATTTCACCAGCACCTAAAAAAATAAACTTTGCACCCAAATGAACAAAATGGTCTAGGTTATCTAGTATCAGTTGAATACCCTTTTGAAAGGTTAGTCGACTTACTAATCCAAATAAAGGGTATTGGGGATGTTCTAGATCAAACATCTTAAAGAGGTGTTCTTTGTTTTTATCTTTATTGGTTTGTAGGGTTTGTTTTTGAATCGGAATAAATAAATGTGAATCTTGTGTAGGGTGCCATTCATCGGTATCAATTCCATTGAGAATCCCAACGAATTTATCGCGGTAATGATGAAGAATCGAATCGAGACCAAAACTACCTTCAGTGGTTAATAATTCCTCTGCATGTGTTGGTGAGACAGTGGTAATTCGATCAGCATAGACAAGACCTGCTTTTAAAGTGGATGCTTGATCTTGAAATCTCAGTGCTCCATTTTCATATAAATGATTTCCTAATCCATAGAAATCTTGAATAAGGTATGGAGGAAATTCTCCGTGGAATGCAGGACTATGGATGGTCATCACAAATTTCATCTTTTGATAAAAGGCGTTATCGCGATCTAATTCTCGAATCAAAACTGGTAACATCCCAGTAGGCCAATCGTGAAGATGGACCACATCGGGTTGAAAACCTACCACCGGCATCATGTGGCGAACTGCGTGGACAAAAGCCGCCCAACGTTCGTGTTCATCAGGATATCCATAAACCCCATCTCTGTCGAAATAATATGGAGCATCGGTAAAATAATAAGTCATTCCATCAATCTTTGTTGTTAACAAACTTACCGTATATTTTCTCCAAGAAAGAAATACATCAATATGTCCCAGAAATTGAACAGGGTATTTGGTTTGATAGCGGATGCTCTTATAAAAAGGAATAACAATTGCCACTTCTTGGCCTTGTTTTACAAACGCCTTTGCAAGGCTATAGACAACGTCACCCAAGCCACCAACCTTAATCAACGGGTTAGCTTCCGAGGCGACCATTAAAATCTTCATTAGAGTTTTTCTCCCTGTTTAATATAAAGAACGGATTCTTTACCTGCAAGGAGTTTTGTTTTTTCAATCTTCACGTATTTATCAATAATGGCGCGTTGGATCACAACATCCTTACCAACTTTTGTATCGGTAAAAATAATAGCGTTTTCAATCCGTGCGCCTTCTTCAACCACAACATTTCGAGAAATAATAGAGTTGATGACAGTGCCATTAATCTTTGCGCCGTTGGCAATCATACTATTTTTGATCACTGCATTGGCGCCATATCTTGCCGGGGGTGTATTGTTTGAAACCGTATAAATTGGCCAACCATCGATAAAAACTTTATTTCGAAATTCAAATTCAAGAAACTCCATGGAGTTTTCAAAATATGAATCTAGACTATCAAACGCTCTTAAATAACCCGTTAATTTATAAGTCCCAAATGTAATTCCTGTTTGATTCACTAAATGCCGAATTAATTCTTTCAAACCAAAAGTTGCGGAAATTTGAGGACCTAATTCTAATAACTCCATCAAATAATCTTTTGAAATCACAAAGGTATCTAAACTTATATCTAATTCATCGCGCGTGCCTTGATTTTGGAAAGTACCGACAACACGACCATCCTTAAGGGTAATGGCGTCTGCGAATAAGAATTGTTTCTTGCACTTTTTTGTTCGGGCATAGACCATCGTTAATTTTTCTTTTGATTCCAAGTGCTGTTTTATCACAGGTTGAAAATCTAAGGTGTACAGTAAATCACTCGGTGCAATGACAATCACATCTGGTCGGTGATCTAAGATTAACCAGTCATTGGCTTTTAGGTTATTCAAATCGTGATTATATAAAGGATTCATTGAATGTTTTTCATTGTATAACACTTGTTCAAAACCAAGTTTTGTGTTGTTGTTAAATACATTCGTAGATCCTAAGTGCTTCATAATCGAACGTGGCTGGGTTTCAATTAAAATACCAACTTTATCAATCCCAGAATTTGAAAAATTAGAGAGGGTGAAATCCATCAAGGCATATCGACCTAAAAAACTTGTCGATCCTAAAGGACGATTTTCGGTTAAAGGTCCTAAACTTTTGTTCCCGTGAAGATTGCAAAACCCCATGATTTTTGGCATAACTACTTATTCACCAACACCACGTTGGTTCCTCCGTTGACTGAGGTTTCTACTTTGATATTTGGGGAAACAATCACGCGTTTTAGAGTGGTTCCGCTTTTAATCGTTGCTCCAGGCATGATCACCGAATCCACAACAGCAGCGCCTTCTTCAATGGTGACATCATGGAAAATAACACTATGATCTACCGAACCGAAAATAACGGCACCTTGATTGATGAGCGCGTTTTTTACTTTTGCTTTTTCACCTAAATACTGTGGCAAACTCCGGGTATCTTCGGTGAATAGTTTTAAATCATCATTGAGAAGTAATTGTTTAGCTTCTTCGTCATCGAGTAAATCCATATTTGCTTCCCATAATGATTCAATCGTTCCAACATCTCGCCAATAACCTTTAAATGGGAAGGCTAATAAACGTTTCTTTTGTTTCAATAAAGTAGGAATAATATTTTTACCAAAATCATGTTCAGATGTTTCATCTTTTGCATCATTGATTAAAGCTTGTCGAAGTTCTTTGTAATTAAAAATATAAATGCCCATCGACGCTAGGGTGGATTTCGGTTGTGCGGGCTTTTCCTCAAATTGTGTGACTAAGTTTTCTTTATCAATTGACATGATGCCAAATCTAGAAGCTTCTTTTTTATCGACATCAATGACAGCAACCGACAAATCAGCATTGCTTTGTTTGTGAGCGTCCAACATTGTTTGATAATTCATTCTGTAAATATGATCCCCGGATAGAATCAAAACATAAGTGGGTTTGAGGTTGTCTAAGAAATCAATATTTTGATAAATCGCATCTGCGGTTCCTTTATACCAAACATTTCCTTCTTCAGTTTGTCTTGGAGGTAAGGTAGCTGTTAATGAATGAATACCATTAAGACCCCATTTTTCACCATTACCGATGTAGGTGTTCAGCAAAATCGATTCATATTGGGTAAGAACCCCAACCGTATCGATGCCGCTGTTTGCGCAGTTAGACAAAGGAAAATCAATAATGCGATATTTCCCACCAAAACTAACAGCAGGTTTGGCAATCTTCTTCGTTAGGGTTTCAAGGCGTGTTCCTTTTCCACCCGCTAACAACATGGCTACTAATTCTTTTTCCAAAGAATCTCACCTCATTCTTTAAGGTTATTTTACCACGAAGATAAAAAGTTAAATCTGATGATCCGTGTTAAGATATTGCCAATGAAACTGAAGCAAATCCAACAACAATTATTTGAAGGTAAAACAACCAGCACTTTGTTATTGAATGAAGCAATCAAGCAATACCAAATCACGATACAAAAGAACCCAATTGCGGTTGTTTCCCCTTTGGCAAAGAGCCAAGCAATAGAAGCTGATTTTCAAAGAAATAATGGTAAAACAAAAGGACTCCTTCACGGAGTTCCAATCTTAATCAAAGACAATCTTATGTATGCGGATGGTACACCAACCACTGCTAATAGTTATGCACTTAAAGATTTTGTTCCTAAGCACAACGCCCCAATTGTAGATGCATTACTAAACGAGGGTGCTGTCATTTTGGGTAAAGCAAATTTATCTGAGTTTGCCTATTTTATGGGAGACGAAAAGATGCCTTCTGGTTATGGATCGATGTACGGACAAGTTAAACATCCCACTGATGAATCCATTGATCCATACGGTTCAAGCACAGGTAGTGCAGTTGCAGTTGCACTAGGCATTGTTCCTGTTGCCATTGGAACAGAGACCAACGGCTCGTTAATGGCGCCAGCTTTTCAAACACAAATTGTCTCCTTTAAACCTAGTCTTGGTATGGTATCTCAAACCGGTACTATTCCCATTGCACCTTCTCAAGATGTCGCTGGACCGATGGCAACCTCTGTCTATGATTGTGCGGTAGTCATGGATGTGATTGCCTTTGTTGATCCGCTTGATTCAAAAACAAAAGCGATTTCAAGACCGGTTAGTTTTGTTGAAAGATTAGCTCAACCCCTATCTAAAAAAAGAATTGGGTATGTATCTTTTTCTAACCAAACCTATGACCATGATGATATTGAAGTCCTTCATCAAACCAAACAAAAGTGGATGAAGATGGGGCACGAAGTCGTCGATTTAACAATCGAACTTCCTGCTTTAGATAATTACCCAACGCTGATGAGGGAATTTAAAATTTCTCTCAATCAATTTTTAAAGATGTATCATCAACCCAAGATGCCCAAAACACTAAAAGACATTATTCAATTCAATCTTCAACATCCTGAAAGATGTTTACGATATGGTCAATCCACTTTGATCGCGAGTGAACAAATGCCCAACACCCTTGATCCAACGTATCAAGACTTATTTCAAAAGTTAACCAACGAAGCGAGTCAATTTCAAAACCTACTTGTTGAAAAGCAACTTGATGCTTTGGTTACCCCAACTTGGTTTGGATTTGCCCCCATTTACGGCAATCCATCGTTATGTTTACCGATGGGATATGTGAAGGGTAAACCCAAAGGCATCATTCTTGTTTCTAAGCTTGGGCACGACC